>JBJHCD010000007.1:0-16365 GCA_050485845.1 Pirellulaceae bacterium
GCCCCAGCCCGAGCCAGGGCCCAAACTCAAACCCAAAAAACCTCTGGCCCGGAGCGGCCAAGGGATTCAATTCGGGGAATCCTCGAGAGAAGAATCTTGAATCCCCCCAGGACTCGGCTTACAACTAGAATCGTTTCCCACATTTTGAGACGGTCGAGCGGCGCGCCCAGATAACTTTTCCATTCGTTGGTGATCACCCATTCGGGGAGAGAGATCGGTCCATGAGTTCAAGCATTCACGACAAGCTGAAACGGGTACGGAAACCCCGAGTTCACATTACTTATGAAGTTGAGACGGAAGGGGCCGCGGTCCAGCGGGAACTCCCTTTCGTGGTCGGGGTGGTCGGAGATTTCTCCGGCAATCCGACGGAGAAGCTCAAGCCGCTCAAGGACCGCAAGTTCGTCCAAATCGATCGGGACAACTTCGATGAAGTCCTCTCCCGCATGACTCCCGGATTGAACATGCGAGTCGAAAATACCCTCAAAGGGGATGGCTCGGAAATGCCCGTCAATCTGAAATTCGAGACCATGGCGGACTTCGAACCGGTCAACGTGGCTCGGCAAGTCGAGCCGCTACGAAAGCTGTTGGAGACGCGCGACAAGTTGCGTGATCTGCTGAGCAAGGTCGATCGAAGCGACAAGCTGGAAAGCGTGCTCGAGCAGATCCTGACCAACACCGAACAACTCAAGCAGCTCTCCTCGCAATTGGGCGAAGGCGAGTCGGAAGGGTCCGAACCACAGAGAGGTGAATCATGAGTTCAGCGGAGCGCGAGCAGCAGGCATCGCAGGAAACCACCTTGGCTTCGTCCAGTCTGTTGGACGAGGCGATTGCCGCCACCAAGCAGACCGAGGCGTCGCGAGCGAAGGAATTGATTTCCGCTCTGGTCAGTGAAGCGACGAAGGGGACCATCACCTTCCACAAAGATGTCACTCGCACGATCAACGAAGGGATCAAGGCGATTGACGCGGTCGTTTCCAAGCAACTGGCCGCCATCATGCACAAGCCCGAGTTCCAGCAACTGGAAGGGACTTGGCGTGGGCTCCACTACATGGTGATGAACTCGGAGACCAGTTCCCAACTGCGGATCAAGGTGTTGAACTGCAGTAAGCGCGAGCTGTTCAAGGATGTCGACCGGGCGGTCGAGTTCGATCAGAGCCAGATGTTCAAGAAAATGTACGAGAACGAATTCGGTCAGCCGGGTGGCGAGCCTTACGGCGCGCTGATTGGTGATTTTGAATTCACGAATCATCCGGAAGATATCGACCTGCTGTCGAAGATGTCCAACATTGCCGCCGCATCATTCTGCCCGTTTGTTTCCGCGGCGGGAGCGGGGCTCTTCGGGTTCGACAGTTGGACCGAACTGAGCAAGCCGCGCGATCTGGAAAAAATCTTCGACACGGTGGAGTACACCAAGTGGCGGGCCTTCCGAGACAGCGAAGATTCGCGTTTCGTGGCCCTCACCATGCCTCGCACCTTGGCGCGACTCCCCTATGGTGCGAGCACCAAGCCGGTGGAGGAGTTCAATTACGAGGAAGTCCCGCTGGGCCCCAACGGCGAATCGATCGCCGTGGATCATGACGAATACTGCTGGATGAACGCGGCCTACGTGATGGGCGCCCGAATGACGGACGCCTTCGCGCAGACCGGTTTTTGCGTTGCGATTCGGGGAACGGAAAGTGGCGGGAAAGTGGAGGGCTTGCCGGCCCATATCTTCAAGACGGACGAAGGGGATACCGATCTCAAGTGTCCCACCGAGATTGCGATCACGGACCGTCGCGAGGCCGAGCTGAGCAAGCTCGGTTTCCTCGCCCTTTCTCACTTTCAAAACACGGACTATGCCGTCTTTTTCGGTGGTCAAACGGTTCAGAAGCCGAAGAAATACGACCGTCCTGAAGCCACCGCGAATGCCGCTATTTCAGCTCGCCTTCCCTACATCATGGCGACTTCTCGCTTCTCGCATTACCTAAAGGTGATCGCGCGAGACAAGATCGGCTCGTCCATGGAGCGGGAAGACGTCGAAGCTTGGTTGGACCGCTGGATTCACAATTACGTTTCCGCCGACCCGAAGCCGAGCGCCGAAGTCCGAGCACGCTATCCGCTTCGCGAAGCACAAATTCAGGTCTCGGAAGTCCCTGGGCAACCAGGTGTCTACAACGCCGTGGCCCATCTTCGTCCCTGGTTGCAATTGGAAGAATTGACTGCCTCGATGCGGATGGTCGCTCGGATCCCGAAAGTCGGAGGTTAGTGATTCAAGATGAGTGCTGGTGCCGAGTATCACGGTTCCTCCGCGAAAGCGGTGGAATCGATGGAATCCCGCTCGTCCACCGGCGCCTCCTCGGACACTCCTCGGACGCTCCATTGGTTCTGGGATCACCTGGAAGAAGCTACCGCTTCCGACCGAGACCGGCGAGGGGAGGACTCGACTCGCGCCCCGCCCGGCTTGCTGGATTCCTTCTTGCAAGCTCGGACGGTCCGAGATGCCCTGCGGCAGTGGTTGGGTACCGAGGAGTTTCCGGAGCGGGAAGAAGTCGCGCGGCGATTGAACCGCGACATCGCACAAATTGATCAGTTGCTGAACGAGCAACTGAATGCGGTACTTCATGCTCCCCCCTTTCAGAAGCTCGAGGCCTCCTGGCGCGGGCTGCGGCACCTGGTCCAACGAGCGGCCGAGGAGGGAGAAGAGGCCGATGTCCGCGTCCGGATACTCAATGTCACCTGGCGGGAGCTGGAACGAGACTTTGAGCGGGCCATTGAGTTTGACCAGAGTCAGTTGTTCCGCAAGGTGTACGAAGACGAGTTCGGCAAGCCGGGTGGAATGCCCTTCGGCTTGCTGCTGGGAGATTATGAGATTCACCCTCGGATCTCGGCCGATCATCCCCAGAATGATGTCAACGTGCTGCGGCACATCGCCCAAGTCGCCGCCGCTTCCTTTTGTCCCTTCGTGGCCGCGACCAACCCCTCGATGTTCGCGGTTGATAGCTTTTCGGACCTCGAACTGACCCTGGATCATGAGCGTACCTTTTCGCAGCTTGACTACCTGCAGTGGAACAACCTCCGCCGCATGGAAGAGTCGCGGTTCGTCGGACTGGTCCTTCCTCGCATCTTGATGCGGCTACCATATGAGGTCGATTGTTCCGAGGAGTTTCGTAACCATCCGGAACAGGTGCGGCGGTTTCAGTTTCAGGAGGATGTCCGAGGCCCTGATCGGGCCAAGTTCTTGTGGGGAAATGCCGCCTACGCGTTCGGTGGCGTGGTGATTCGGGCCTTTGCCAACTCGGGTTGGTTTGCCGATATCCGAGGTGTGCAGCGAAACATGGAAGGTGGAGGCTTGGTTACCGGTCTTCCCATCCACAGTTTCGGCACGGACAAGCTCGGGGTGGCGGTCAAATCGTCCACGGAAGTTGTCGTCACCGATACGCTGGAAAAGCACCTCAGCGAACTCGGCTTCATGCCTCTCTGCGATTGTCACGACACGGAGTTTTCCGCCTTTTATTCCACGCATTCCGTGCAGAAGCCGAATCGTTATGATCGAGCGGACGCGAATCGGAATGCCGAAATCTCGGCCCGCCTGCAGTATATGCTCTGCGTGTCACGGTTCGCTCACTACATCAAGGTGCTGGCTCGGTCGAAAGTCGGGGCCTATCATGAGGCCCAGGATTTTGAGCACTTCTTGCATGACTGGTTGTTTCGTTATGTGACTTCGGACAGTGAGGCAACGATGGAAACCAAGTCTCGACGGCCTCTACGGGATGCCCGCGTACAGGTGACGGACACCCCCGGCAAGCCCGGAGCCTTCCAGTGCGTCATGCACCTTTCTCCTCATTTTGAGTTGGATCAGGTCGTGGCCTCGGTACGATTGGCAACGGAACTCTCACCACTCCGGAATCCCTGATCACTCATTCTTTTCTTCTCCTCCTTGTCAGTCAGGAAAATCAAGATGACGCCCGGCGAGTTGTACCAAGCGGGAAAGCTGAAGGAAGCGGTGACGGCGGCGCTGGAGGGGGTCAAGAAGCATCCGACCGACTTCCAACGCCGTGGTCAGCTCTGCGAACTCCTCTGCCTCTCGGGCGATCTGGAGCGGGCGGACCGGCAACTGGACACCATCGGCCAGCAAGATCCCCAGGCCGTGGTCAGTATCAGCCTCTGGCGGCAGTTGATTCGAGCCGAGACGGCTCGGCAAGAGGTGTTTACTCAAGGCCGCGCGCCTGAGTTCCTGGGAGAACCGACCCCGCTGCTGCAATTTTATCTTCGGGCCCTGGTCGCATTGCGAGGTGGCGAGCAGGAAGAGGCGGCCGCCTTGCTGACCGCCGCCGAGAATGCCCGGCCGAAGCCAAACGGCACCTGTGACGGGCAACCGTTCGATGATTTACGTGACTTGGATGACCGTTTGGCCGGATTCTGGGAAGTGTTGACATCGACGGGGAAGTACTACTGGATTCCGCTGGAACGAATCCGCGTCGCCGAACTGCGTACTCCTGAACGACCCCGTGACCTCCTGTGGCGGCAAGCTTACCTCTCCGTGTTGGATGGCCCCGAGGGAGAGGTCTACTTGCCCACGATTTATCCGGGAACGAGGGAAACGGAAGACGAACAACTGCTATTGGGGCGGGGTACCAGCTGGCGGGAATCTCCGTCAGGTGTCGTCCAGGGAGAGGGCTTGAAAATGTTTCTGGTCGGCGAGCAGGACAAGTCGATTTTGGAGATACAACATCTCGAATGGGAAGTGTCGTGATGGCCCGCATCGCCCAAGATCAAGAACTCATCCCCTCGGTGCTCGACCGGTTGATCGATTACGAGCCAGAGAAAAAGAGCGAGCCGGTCAAGTCACGGAGCCAAGTGCTGCGCGAGATGAAGCTGAGCGTTCGCCGCGACCTCGAGAACTTGCTCAATACGCGGTGGCGATGCGTCGCCTGGCCTCCGGATCTTAAGCAACTGGACCTTTCCTTGGTCAATTACGGAATCCCGGATTTTACCGGGGCCAACATGGGGGCGGCCTCGGATCGAGAAGGGCTGCGGCGCGTCGTGGAGGAAGTGATTCGGCGCTTCGAGCCCCGATTCAAGTCGGTGCGGGTCGAGATTGCGAAGAACTCGGACGAGGCGGATCGGACCTTGCGTTTTCGCATCCACGCCCTGCTGCATGCCGAACCCGCTCCGGAACCGGTCACCTTCAGCTCGGAACTGGACCCGACCAGTGCCAATATCGCGGTCATGACGGAAGCACGATGACGGACGAACTGCTCCCCTATTATCAGCGTGAACTGGCCTTCTTGCGCAAGTCGGGCCAAGAGTTCGCCGAAGCCAATCCCAAGATCGCGGCTCGACTGCGGCTCGACGCCAACCTGTCCGATGACCCGCACGTGGCGCGGATGATCGAGGCGTTCGCCTACCTGAATGCCCGAACTCGGCTGAAGCTGGAAGACGATTTTCCAGAAATCACCGAGGCGATGCTGGGAGTGCTTTACCCGCATTACCTCCAGCCGATCCCGTCACTGGCCATGGTGCAACTGCAACTCGATCGGACACAAAGTGAACTGGTCGCCGGCCAGACCATTCCCCAGGGAACCACGTTGGAGTCCGAGCCGAGCCTGAACGAGGGTGAGCCTTGCCGCTTTCGGACTTGCTACGACACCACCATTTGGCCGATCGAAGTGAAAGGAGCTACGTTCCAGGGTCACCCATTCAGTGCTCCTCCTCATCCCGCGACTTCCCAAGCAGTAGCCAACCTGCGCATCGAATTGCAGACCACCAGTGCGAAGGTGGCATTTCGTAAGATCAATTTGCAGATGCTGCGGTTCTATTTGGCGGGGCAGTCGCAATACAACTACGACCTGTATGAACTGCTGCTCAATAACTCGGTCGGCCTGCTGCTGGCCAAGGGGCCCGACGATCCCGAGCCGTTGCTGCTTCGTCCGTCGGCCCTCCGCCCGGTCGGCTTTGAGCGGGACCAGGGGTTGCTGGAGTATTCCCCGCCCTCGTTTCCCGGCTATCGCCTCTTGACGCAGTACTTCGACTTTCCCGAGAAATTCCTGTTCGTCGACGTGGCGGGGCTGACGCCACGCGTGCTGCAGCGATTCGACGAGCGGTTGGAGATCCACATTCTCCTGAACCGGCATCTCCCCGATTTGGAAAAGAATGTCGGCCGCGAAACCTTCCGGCTCGGCTGCACGCCCATCGTGAATCTGTTCCGGCGGCGAGCCGAACCGATCCGGCTCACCCAGACGGAGACCGAGTATCGAATTGTCCCGGATGCTCGGCGTCCCCGCTCGCACGAAGTCCATTCCGTGCAGCGCGTGGTGGGGACGACTCCTGGAGGAGAGCAAGTCGAGTTCTCACCGTTCCATTCGGTCCGGCATTCCGCGGGTTCCAGGCGAGGAGGGGCGTTCTGGCACGCTCGGCGGCAGCAGGCGGGTTACGCGGGTGGAAAAATCGATGCCGGAACCGAGGTCTATCTGACACTGGTCGATCTCGACTTCTCTCCGGCCGATTGGAAAGAGGGAACCCTGGATGTCGAGACGCTCTGCTTGAATCGCGACATGCCTCGATGGCTCCCCTTTGGTGGCGGCCAACCTCGCATGCAATTCTCCGACGGATTCGGATTGGTCCGGATTCACTGTCTGACTCGACCCACCGCAACCCTGCGTCCTCCCCTGCGGCATGGCGCCACTTGGCGGCTGATCTCCCACCTCACGCTCCATCACCTGTCACTACTGGACACGGAGACCGGAGCCGATGCCCTGCGAGAGATCCTGCAGCTCTATGACTTCCGCGACTCGGAGGAGACTCGCGCGGTCATTCAATCGGTTCTGAGCGTGAAGAACCGCCGGGTGGTGGGACGAGTTGGAGGTGACGTGGCGGCCGGATTTTGTCGTGGCGTGGAAGTTCGAATCAAGCTGGCGGAGGAGAATTTCTCCGGTAGCGGCGTGTTCTTGTTTGCCTCGGTCCTGGAACGTTTCTTGGGGCTGTACAGTTCCATCAACTCCTTCACTCAGACCGTGGCGCTCTCCAACCAACGCGAAAAGGCGATTTGTCGATGGCCTCCCCGAGCGGGCGAAAAAAGACTTCTCTAATCGAAATGCTGAGCGAGGAGGCCTACCGATTCGAGTTTTTCCAGGCCGTCCGACTACTGCGCCTGCTGGCCATGGAGAGACAAGTCGGCCCGTCAGGCGAAGAGGTGGGGGTGGAGACACGGGAGTCTGATCCCGAACAGGGAAAGGGGCAATTGCTCTCGTCAGAGGTTGCGGAAGCCACGAATCAGCCTCGATCTCCGGAAGGCACGCGAAAGTCGGGGGGACCACGCCGTTCCGCTTATTCATCGCCGGTGGGAGAAGATCATTCTCCCCAGGATGAGATCGTCCGTTTTCGAACGCATGTCTCGCACAGCTTTCCTCCCGGTGAAATCGTTTCGTTTCGTCAGCCGGACGAGTTGGGCGAATCCGAGGTGGGGCGGCCACCGGAGTTGGTCATTTCCTTCCTGGGGCTCGTTGGACCACAGGGCGTCTTGCCTCGACACTACACCCAACTGGTGATCGATCGCGTTCGCCGCAAGGATCACGCGCTTCGCGATTTTCTGGATGTTTTTCACCATCGCCTGATTTCTTTGTTCTATCGAGCTTGGGAAAAATATCGCGTCGCGATTGGTTATGAACGGGCACACTACCGGACGGCGGAAGATAGCGACCTGTTTCTGGAATGTCTCTACGCGATCGTGGGACTGCGGACTGGGCATCAGCGTGGACGACTTCGGCTGAGCGATGAAGTGTTTCTGCATTACGGTGGGCTCTTCGCTCACGCGCCTCGAAATGCGGTCTCCCTCGAGCAGATGTTGGGGGACCATTTTGAGATCCCCGTCCGGATTGAGCAGTTTCAGGGGGAGTGGCTCTATCTTCGCCGCGAGGATCAGACGCGAATGCCGAACGCTCGAGATCCGGAAGGTCGGAACAATCAACTGGGCATGACCGCCCTGGTGGGTGACCGAGTTTGGGGAGTGGAGAACCGCTTCCGAGTCCGCTTGGGTCCCCTCCGCTACAGTCAATTTCTGCAATTCACGCCCGACGGTGATCGCCTGGTTCCGATCTGTCAATTGACTCGGATGTTCGTCGGGGCGGATATGGACTTTGACATTCAGCCGGTGCTGCGTGCCGAGGAGACGCCCGAGTGCCAGTTGGTGGCGGAAGGCGAAGTCGTTCCCAAACTCGGTTGGAACACCTGGCTGCGTGGCGACCCGATGGCTCGAGATCCTGATGATGCCCACTTTTGTCACTCGGGAAACCCCGAGTGAATTCCACCTCCATGCTGTCCCATTTTTTCTCTATAGTATTGGCCTCTTCTCATGGTCCTCATTTCTGACAAGGGATTTCCAAGATGGCGCAGGTGAATCTGAAGCAGCTAGTGGGCAAATTGAACGACACCTGCCGTCGCAGCCTGGAAGGGGCGGCAGGATTGTGCTTGTCTCGAACCAACTACAATGTCGAGATCGAGCACTGGTTCTGCAAGTTGCTGGAAGTGAACAACTCGGACCTCGACGTACTGCTGCAGCATTTCGGAGTTGACATGTCGCGGCTGAATTCCGACCTGACTCGAGCGATCGATCGGCTCAAGACCGGAAACGCCCGTCCCCCGGCACTAAGCCCCGACATTGTCAACCTGGTTCGCGAAGCGTGGTTGATCGGATCGATTGACTTTGGAGAGCCGCTGACGCGAAGCGGCCACCTGCTATGCGCGCTGCTCGGTGACGAGTCCTTGTCGCGAATTGCGGGAGAGATTTCGGAAGAGTTGCGAAAGATCGCCCCCGACGCCCTTCGCCGGGAACTCCCTTCGTTGGTCGCTTCGACCGTGGAGGCGGGCCAGCCGATTACTTCCGCTACTTCCGCGACGTCAACGGGCGGTCCTTCGGCCCAGCCGAAGGGCCCCACGAAGACCCCGTCGCTCGACCAGTTCACCATCGATCTGACGGACCGGGCTACTCGGGGACAGATCGATCCGGTACAAGGACGTGACGGTGAAATCCGGCAAATCATCGACATTCTGACTCGTCGCCGTCAAAACAATCCGATCCTGACTGGAGAGGCGGGCGTCGGAAAGACGGCCGTGGTGGAAGGATTCGCCCTGCGAATCGCGGCCGGGGATGTGCCACCTTCCCTGCAGAATGTCTCGATCCGAGTCCTGGATCTGGGACTGCTGCAGGCGGGGGCCGGAGTGAAGGGTGAATTCGAGAATCGCCTGAAGTCGGTGATTGACGAAGTCAAGGCATCGCCGACTCCCATTATTCTATTCATCGATGAAGCTCATACCCTGATCGGAGCGGGGGGGCAGGCGGGACAGGGAGATGCCGCCAATCTGCTGAAGCCGGCACTGGCGCGTGGCGAATTGAGAACCATCGCCGCCACCACATGGGCCGAGTATAAGAAGTACTTCGAGCGGGATGCCGCGTTGGCCCGCCGCTTTCAAGTGGTCAAAGTCGAGGAACCGGGGGAACAAATCGCCGTCGACATGATGCTCGGCCTGCTACCGACCCTGGAAAAACATCATCGCGTCCGCATTCTCAATGAAGCCTTGGTCGACGCCGTCAAACTCTCCTCGCGATACATCTCGGGACGCCAGTTACCCGACAAGGCCGTCAGTCTGCTCGACACCACCTGCGCTCGGATCGGCCTCAGCCAGACGACTACTCCTCCACGCCTGGAAGACTGCCGGCGGCGGATCGAACGGTCGATCGCCTCCTACCAAGTATTGCAGCGCGAAACCGAGGCGGGGGCCGATCACGAGGAGGCACTCCAGGAATTGGAGACAGCTCGGCAAGCCGCCGAACAGGAACTCGAAACACTCGGTCAGCAGTGGAAACGCGAAAAGGAACTGGTGGGCGAGATTCTCAAAAAGCTACAGCAGTTGTCCGGCGAACCACTACTGTCGGAGGCCGCCGAGGCGATGGCGAAACAAAAAGCCTCACAGGCTCCTTCCGCGACTCCTTCCGCCTCTCCCTCCGGGCCAAGTGGCGACAGTCCAGCGACCGGTCGCTCCTCGTCCAGTGCTTCCCAGTCCGAGGGCGCTTCCACAGCCACTCCCCAACCAGCCGATTCGACAGCACCGGCGTCGCCCACCTCGGGCGGATCTCCCTTAAGTCCCGAGCAGAAGCAGACGCTTCGAGAAGAACTGCGGGCGTTGGAAAAGGAACTGGGGGAATTGCAGGGGGAGCAGGCGCTGGTCTATCCCTGCGTCAATTCGCAAGCGGTGGCTGAAACCGTATCCGCCTGGACCGGCATCCCCTTGGGACGCATGGTGGCCAACGAGATTCAGACCGTCCTCCGACTTCAGTCCCTCATGGAAGAATCGATTGTCGGACAATCTCACGCCCTGGAGGAGATCGCTCAGCGGATTCGAACATCTCGAGCGAATCTGAGCGATCCCCGCACGCCGATCGGCGTCTTCCTGCTTTGTGGAACCAGTGGAGTCGGCAAGACGGAGACCGCCATCACGCTGGCCAATCTGCTGTATGGGGGTGAACAGAACATGACGGTGATTAACATGTCCGAGTTCAAGGAGGAGCACAAGGTCTCCTTGCTGATGGGGTCCCCTCCGGGCTATGTCGGATACGGCGAAGGGGGCGTCCTGACCGAGGCGGTTCGGCGCAAGCCCTATAGCGTCGTTCTTCTGGATGAAATGGAAAAAGCCCATCCCGGCGTGCAGGACGTGTTTTACCAGGTCTTTGACAAGGGGACGATGAAAGATGGCGAAGGTCGAGATATCGACTTCAAGAACACCGTCATCATGATGACCACGAATGCCGGTACCGATTTTATCAAGAGCCTGTGCGGCGACCCGGACACGTGTCCCGATCCCACGGATTTTGCCGAGGCGATTTTTCCCGAACTGCTAAAGACCTTCAAGCCGGCCTTCCTGGGACGCCTGTCCATCGTCCCCTACTATCCGCTCGGCGAAGACGTCATGCGAAAGATTATCGAGTTGAAACTGGGGAAGGTCCGGCGACGGATTGCAGACAACTATCGAGCGACATTCAACTACTCGGATGACCTGGTGAACGCCATTCTGGCCCGATGCCAGGAAGTTGACACTGGCGCCCGGAACGTCGACCACATTTTGACTCGTACCGTCCTTCCCGAAATGTCCGCGGCATTCTTGGCTCGCATGGCCGAGGGCTTGCCGATCCATTCCGTCGAAATATCGGTCAATGCGGATTCGACATTCGCCTACAACGTGAACTGATCCGTCCCGGCGAGACTACGAAAGCTGGTCAATCGAACGCGATCCGTTCCCCGCACCGAAAGGACCGGCATTACCCCGACGCTCAGCAGTCGGTCTACCTCCCTTTCCCCCACCCAGGTCTCCGTACAGGGATGGGCCACCATCTCGCCATCGTCCGGGTAGACGTCCATCGGCATTCCCCCGAACTCGATCAGTTCGGGGGAGTCATCCCCGCTTGCGCGACGAGCGATCTCTTGGGCCGTGGCGGCGGCCCACAGGAAGGCCGAGTTGCCCCACAGGTAGTTCTCATGCCGCCAGCCTGCACTTCGCTCCTCAAATTGCAAATGCTCACAGGGCTGCGTGCGCCGACCGTAAGGGAGTCGCAGCAGAAAGCGCGGCCAGATCAGGCCCATCCACCGCATCGCCGGATCCTGGCGCATCGCCTCCCACCGCTGGGCCGACTCGGAATCCATCGCGGGCCAATCGTCCACTTGGCCCGGCGGTTCGGCCGTGTCGCGACCGAGAACGGCCGACGACGCGCCGGAAATCAGCGGTGTCCGGGACCGCTCCAGCCAACTTCCAAGCCGTGTCAAAGCCAGCACATCAGCGGGATCGGGCGTGATGTCATGGAGTCCGACAATCAATTGCCATCGTCCCGCGCCAGAAGAGGACTCCGCGTCAGCCAGCAATAACCTCTTGAGCCGCCGCGCGGCATCCTCCGCCAATCGTTCTCTCGACTCCGGAGGCGTTCCCTCCGAGGGTTCGGCGCCACTCGGTTCGTCATCGGAGATCGGCTCCCCCTGCTCGGCCGCCAGCGTGCACCGCAGGTCGGTCCACGAACAATCGGCCAGGTGGATCTGGACCGGAGAATCCTCGTCCAACTCTTCCCGAAGAAACCAGTCGACACCTCGCCACAGGGATTCCAGACACTGAAATCCGCGGTCGTGAAGCAACCGCCGCATCAACTCCTCCGCCGCCTGGTCGACCACGGCCACCAGCGCGTCCCGATCCGGCCCGACGTCCTCGACGCAGTAAGGCAGGACCATTTTTCGAATGGCTGACTCCCACGACTCCGCCAACTGCCGGTTGGGAAGGGGCATTTTGGACGGCGAAATCTCTCCTCGACCATGTTCCGCGACGGGGCGAGCCAGTAGCTGATCGAGTAGATCCGCGCCGATCGTCTCATCACGCTGGGCGTCTGACTGCGATTCCGGCTGATCCTGGTCTGTCGTCGCATCGACATCCTCGGCCTTCTGCCCTCTCTCCCGTCCTCTTTCCTGTCTCGCTTCCCGAGCTGCTTCCAGTTCCCCCTCTTGTCCCGCCCAACTTCGCACCTCGTCGGCCGCCTGCTGAAACGTGTCGCTCTGCAGCAACTGTCGCCGCCATGTCCGAAGTTGCTGGAAAAGGGGGAGCCGATGAAACAGCTCATCCGGATGAAAGTCATCGAGAGACGTGAATGTGATCTCGGTCGTCTCCTCACCGACTGGCACCTGGAGGCGTGGAGCCAGTTTTTGCAGCACTTGCTCGAAGTTGTCGATGTCAATTCGCCAAGCCCGCCATTCCTGGCCAGAGTGCGACAAGTGAGCCGGCCGAAGGGACCGAGTCAGCCCGGAGCCCGAGAAATCACCCAGCAGCAGGATGCGGTACGGTTCCGAAGGGTCCTGGCGACGCGACTCGGCTTGTGTCCCCGGCCGAGTGGAAAGTTGGATCGACGTGGTAACGGAGGTCGGCTTGGAGAGATCCATGGGAATCCCCTTTTTCTCATTGGATGGACCTGGAGGGGGACCGGCACTCCGTCAATGTACCATCCGGATACCCCCAGCGCCATCAGGCTCGACAACGTTCCTCGCGCGGCCCTATAATTCTCGAATCCTCTCTCGCTCACCTCGATTCGGCGGAGAACGTCGCCGGGGATGTCGCTTTCGAAACCGCAAGCACCATCACCACACCGCTGACACTGCCGCGATGACTGCCGCCGGGGGAAAGCGATGCCGATCCGGTGATCGTGGGCGATTTCAAGACCGCTGATGGAGGCCAACGGTTGACTTCTTCATGGATTGCATCATCAGCGGAGTTTGGGGAGAGGCCCGCGAGAGTTCCAGACAACTCCGACAACTCCCATATAGCCCATCGTGGGTCACCATCGTGACTTGAGGATTTAAGAGACCATGTCCAGCGAAAGACCCGGGCGCGATTGGAGGAGTCGATCGAGGCCCGCTGCTCCTCGAGCGCCGCGCGAGAAGGAACCGCCGCGCGGGAGTGAACCGGAGCGGAAAAGTTGGCGAAAGAAGCGAGGGCGAAAGGGAGGGGATCGTCCGGCGTCGGAAAGGCGTTCGGGCGACGCCGCTGATCGGCGACGAGCGGTCTATGGTCATGGCCTTCGCATCGCCGGGCTCGCCATGCTGGTGATGGGAATGGTGGTCGCCTGGGTAATCTATCTGGCGATGATGCCGCGCCAGACTCCCCTGGTTGCGCTCCGAATCACTCAGTATTCCGATATGCTCGGCATGGACCCCAGCGCCCAGTCCGCGGAGGACCTGCGTCGCTTTCGGGATGTGTTTCAGGACCGAGTTGGAAGCAGTCGTTCGACTTCCGGGACGAACACCAATGTCGGCTTTTGGGAACAGGAACGCCGCTCGGAGGAAGTCGGCAACTTGGCTCGCGAGGCGATCACGGGCGGACTGCTGAGTTCCCTGGACCAACCCCGTTTTCGACCCGGCGGCCCCCGGCGCAACGTGGTCCTGTTCTATCTGAGCGGACAGGGAACCTTGAATGCGGAAGGTGAGCCCTGTCTCCTCGCCTCCGACTCTCGTCCATTCGCCCCCGACACCTGGCTGCCGATTCGTGAGTTGCTGCAACAACTCTCCGAACATCCTCGGCTGAGCGGGAGGTCGGGCGTCAAGAAACTGGTACTCCTCGATGTGCATCGTTGGCTGATGCACGAACGCTCGGGTGTTCTCTACAACGATTTTCCCACGGCTTTGAACCAGGTCGTGCAGGACTTGGGGGACCCTAACCTTTTCGTAATCAATTCGACCAGTCCGGGAGAGGTAGCCTGGTCATCACCGGCGTTGCAGGGTTCGGTCTTTGGTTTCTTCGTGGCTGAGGGGCTGAATGGCCACGCGGACAAGAATGAAGATGGAACCATTCATCTGAGGGAATTCAGCGAATATCTACGAGATGCCGTCCGGTCTTGGGTCGAACGTCGCCGGGGGACCACGCAGACGCCCCAATTGCTTTCGATGCTCGAAGAACCTCCCGACGTTCCCCTGGTTCATGCCCCGCAACGTCCCACCCCCTTGGCGGAACGAATCGAGACTCGGCAGAGCGAAATCGAACAACAGCTTCGAGCCCGCGTCCATGAACTGGCCCCTCTGACGCAAAACTATCAGCGATTGCTACAACAGCGCGCCTACCAGTTTTCTCCGCTGGCCTGGGGACAACTTGAATCGCGAATGGTTCAAGCCGACATGCTGCTGATGGCGGGAAGCGCGTACGACGTCGAGTATCAGAGTTGCGTTCAGCAGATCGAGGATCTTTTGGCGCAGATGGGACAGGGATGGCCGAGAGACGGCAGGTCGCTTCCCTTGCAGCATGGGCTTCGTCCCGATCTGGAAGAAAAAACGAGGCGGCGGCTTGTCGCTTGGAAAGAGAAGCCCCAGTTGGAGGAATGGAAAGAACCGTTGGACCATGTCGAGGGAGTCGATCTGGCTTGGAGGTGGCTGGTCGAAGATGACGGGGCGGGGGCGGGAGCGGAGAGGGAGACGGAGACGAAAAAACTTTCCACCGCCCGGCGACTGATTGAGATGGCGGCCCCCGCGGCAGGCTCCGAATTGGTCGAGGCTCATTTTCTTCGTCTCTTGGACCGGCATGCGGTCCGGCAGGGAGGGGCGGAATGGTTGAAGCCGGCACTCGGTACCCGTGCCCGGTCCGAGCAACTAGCGGCCCGGATGGATCCGAGAGCCCTCCCGTGGCTCGAACTGACACTGCGGGACCTGGATCAGAGGCGCCGCGAGGCAGAGGACCTCCTCTACTTGGGTACCCCCGCCAGTCTCTCCACGGCGCGAGCCGAATACACAAGATTGACGGCGGACCATGATCGACTGCGGCAGCAGGCGGACCGACTGGCACGAGCTTTTCAGATGCGAGACGACATCTATCGGATCGGACCTTCATTGATTCGGTGGGCAACATGGCGAAGTCAAGCCGAGCGAAGTACCGAACCGCTGGAGCAGGCGAGTCGCCTGATGGACGATGTGCACTCCCTGGCTCGACAGCTTCAGCCGACCCAGACAACCCAACCTCCCGAACTCGAGTCACAACTCCCACCGATCGTCGAACTGACCGATCGTATTTCAGCCACTCTGGATCGAGTCCGCGACCGTTACTTTGAGCATTGCACGAATTTGATTGAGCAGCGGGCCGCGGATCAGAACACCATCCACAGTCTGTGGCAGGCTCTCCGCGTGCCGACACTCGATCCCCGCGTTGATCGGCAGCGACTTCGCGAGCGGTACATTCTACTTCTGCTCGAGAATCAAGGCGACCTGGTCGAAGCGAACCCCCGCCGGGCCGCGAGGGTCGAGCAGGGATCGGCCGAGCCCTCTTTTGCCCAGCGGCAGGACGAGGCAGCTGTCGAAATGCTGACGGCGATGGGAATCCATCCTCTCGTTCGATTGATGGACCGAAGGGCGATGCAGCTACCGGCCGGCACCCTGGGCCGGTTGGATGCCATCGCTCCCCTTCAGACCGCCGGACTGACGGAAACGGCACTCCGCTCGGCTCATGTCCAATACTTGAGGCAACAGGGGGCCGCTCTCCGGGAGAGCATGGCCGACTCGCAAGACACGATCCTGACACTGACCGACCAGGCTCGACAGGCATTCGCGGGTGGGAATGAGGAAGGAGTGATGGAGGCGGCCAAGCGGGCCGGTGGAGCGGAACGACTCTTGCGAAGCGTCAGCGGCACCATGGCCAATGCGTTGCAAATGGAACTGGACCAACAGCCAACCGAGTTGCTGCAGGCGTTGAACGAGCGACAGTTTTATCTCTGGCAGACCGCGCGGACCCTGGATGATTTCTGGGGACCCGTGACTGCCGACCGCGCCTATTTCTTCGAAGCAGCCCAGGCCTATCTCCAGATGGCTGGATCGGCCACTCGACGAT
>JBJHCD010000007.1:16375-21551 GCA_050485845.1 Pirellulaceae bacterium
TCGAGCGAGTGGGCTCACGCTGCATGAGGGCGAAAACCTGCCGACTCATGAGATTCAACTCACTCCTCCCGAATCGTTTCCGGCGGGTACGGGATACCTGACCGTGCTTCACCCCACGGAGGCCCGCGAGCCGGTCTCTCTGGTGCTGGAGAATCAATCCGGGGATTCCGGAGGCCTGGACGATGTCATTCGACTGCCATTGCGACTAGCACCCGGCCGGCTTGAGCCCAGCCGTGTTCAGCATCAATTTCGCCGGCAGGAACTCCCTGAAGGGAGCTTGGAGGCGGTCACGTTTTATCGCGGGCATCAGTGGGAAAGTCCCGTTTACATTACCTCCCCCGGATTCGGTCAGCAGGTGGTGGTACAACCCGCTCCGCTTCAAACGCCGACGGTCACTGTTTCGGGGCCGAGCACTCGTCCCATGGCGATCATGCTGATTTTCGATTGCTCGGCCAGCATGACCGACGTTGTGGATGTGGTCGACGGCATCGAACGGACTCGACTGGAAATCGCTCGGGAAGCCGTCTTTTCCGTTCTGGAAAATTTACTGCGGCAACGGGATGTCCGCTATCACATCGGCTTAATGTTGTACGGTCATCGCGCCGGCACGAGGGGCTCGAGAATCGAGTATCGTCCCAGCCGTCGGTTCCCCCAACTGCAAGGAGTGGCGCCGCTTCATCCGGCGGAAGACGTGCAGATCGTGGTCGATCTGGAACGGGAGTTCGATGAAGAGGTAATGGCGGAAATCAGTGGCATTCTGAATAGCCTCCAACCGTGGGGCCATACACCCTTGTACTACTCCATCAAGGAAGCAGAGACCTACTTGAATACCAGGTTTCGGCAGCGCGACCAGGTGGATCGTCGCTTGATTGTTCTGACCGATGGAGTCAACTACCAATACCGCCCTGGTGCTCCCGCTGGAGTCATTACCGACGCCTCGGCACTTCGTCCCACGATCAACGCCTTGAAAGAAAAACAGATTCAGATGGATATCCTGGCCTTGGATATCGATGAGCTGACCGAGCAGGAGGGGGCTCGTGAATTGCGCGACATGGCCGCGGCGACGGGAGGGAAGTATTACGATCTGCGGGCGACCACGCGCGTGAATGAGGCGCTCGAGTCGGCGATCAACCCTGGGGAATTCGCCATTCGTCCCGCCAGGGAGACATCCGCCAGGGAGGCGTCCGTCAGCGAGACATCCGCCACGCCGTATCAGTCATTCGGTTCCACTTGGAGGCCCGATCCATGGGTCGCTCGGCGACAAGCTTTTGTACTGAGTGGACGAGGCGTGGGGCGGGAGGTGCGCGAGCATCCCTTTGAACTGGAAGGGGGCGAGGCGCTGCAAATGAAATTGTCTGGAGATCAATTCGTCCATTCCCGGTTCACGCCTGGGGAGTTTTTTGAGGAAGAACGGACGAGAGACGGGACCTTTTATCTGCGAATCCCCATTCCACGCCGTATTTCGGGGAGTGGGATTCACTTTCAAGTCGCCATGCAACATTTCCCCGAGTCGCGATTTACCCCCCGGCCGCGCCATCTGTGGGCCGAGATTACGCCGATCGGGAGTCGCCAGGACCGGAACGCTCGGTCTCCATTGTTTGTCTATTACGACTTGGAGTTTCTTCCCGGGTATCCGGTCCCGGTGGTTCAGTTCCGAGCGACGAATTGGCCCGAGTTCGCTAATGAAGCGGAACTGCGGATGTGGTTCCGCATGAATGACGACATTACTCCCAACGCGGTCTTTGCCCTGGAAAACGGGGGGGAATCAGATCGCCTTTCGGCCAAGGAGCTTCCGAATGTCGAATTTGAGGTGGAGGTCAGTCCGGCTCGAACCGGTTCGGGCCGTGAAGTGAAGGTCTGGGAAATCCATTCTCCCGAGGTTCCCGTGGAGCGGCTTTATTCGCTTCGTCTCCAGATGGATCCCCCCGCAGATGAATGGTCACATCGCTTCATTCCCGACTCACGTCGTGTCCTCCACACATTCTCCTATTCGGAAAGCACGTCTCCCCGGCGACTGATGGTGACGACGCGTGAAAGGATCACGGACGGCGCGCTCGCTTTGGAAAAACCGGTCCGGCTGATTCTCGAAAGACGATAAGCAACGGGGGCCTTCCCGTTCAGCGGCGAGCCTTCTCGACGGCGGCAACCACTTGCTGGGGTGTGTAGGCGTTGGATTGCCAGGGAACGTCCTGTCCTGGAGAGTAAACAGCCAGGAGCGGGATTCCGGTTTGTCCCAGTTCATCTCGCAGAAAATCCCAGCCTGGAGCCGAGGTGCTGGTAAGATCGACGGTGAACATCACGATATCGTCTTCCATCATCAGTGAACGGACGGGGTCTCGATTCAGCACGGTCGCCTTGAGAAACTTGCAGTTCAAACACCACTCGGCGGTGAAATCCAACACCACCACGTGTCCATCCTCGCGAGCCTGGGCAAACGATTCCGGGGTCCAGGAATTCCAGACATGAGTGGCGTAACCGGCACCTCCCGCCGCGGCAATCGCCTCTTGCCTGGCGAGCCAGTCTTCGCGGGCTTTGCGAGTGGAATCGGTGGCATAGGCGATGGCCGCTCCTCCCAGTAGCAGACCGATCACCAGGAACGTGAGGCGGGGCTTGGGGTGGGAAGTAATCTGAAATGTCCGCACAATCAACCAGAGTCCGGCAAGAGCGGCGAACAGGGCCACAACCCACCAGTGAAGTTGCCGGGACATGAAGGGCATTTCGTTCACCAGGGCGATCAGGCCGGCCCCGGCAAAGTAACTGGCCGCCGCCAACAGCATCAATCCCATGACTTGTTTGACCAGTTCACTAGCCGGGCCTGACTTGGGAAGCTTTTCCACGAGTCCGGGCCGAGCGGCCAGGATCAGGTAAGGAGCGGCCATTCCGACTCCCAGCGAAGTGAAAATCGTCATGATCACTCCGGCCGGCATCGTCGCCGCTCCCGCCAGCAGGGCTCCCGCCACGAAACCGAAGCAGGGCAGCCCGAGCACGGCGGTCATCACGCCGAACAGAAAGGAGCCCCAAGCCGTGTCGGCCTTGGGGTTAATGGCATAAACGGCGTTGGGCAACTGGATGGTAAACATCCCCATGATGCCGACCCCCATGAATCCGATCAGCAGTCCGATGGCCAGCGTCAGCCACCAGATGCCGAACAGTCGTGACGGATCGGCCACGCCGGCCACAAAGGCCACCGGCAACCCGACCACAACCCAGAAGGCAGTAACTCCCAATGCCATCCAGAGTCCCAAGACCAGATTCTCGCCCGGCTTGTTGGCATGTTTTTGGATGGCCATCACCTTCAAGGGAATGACCGGAAGAACGCAAGGGGTGAGATTCAGCAGGAAACCACCCAGCGCGGAGAAGACCGCCAGGAGCATCCAACCCAGCAGCCCATCGGCACTAGGCAGCGAGAGACCGAAAAAGGTGGGTCGTCCACTTTCGCTCTCGACGTCGATCGGCTCGGAATCTTCTACCCCCGTCAACTCCTCATCCGACATGGCCCCCTCTCCATCATCCGGTGCAGCGGGCGACTCCGGGTCGGAGGTGGGTTCGGTCTCTGGGGGTGGGGGGAGCTGATCTTCTCGAGCCAGCACTTTCTGAAACAATTCGGCCAATTCCCCATCCACGGGTGCTTCCGGGTCCTGGTCCGGGGCGACGACGCGAACCGTGGCTTCGAACCGCGCTTCGGTTGGCATTTCACAAGTGGCATCGTCGCAGGCCTGATAGCCGACGGCTCCACGCAGCCGATATTCTCCTGGCTCGGTCGCTTCGGGAACGGTCACGCGGATGGCCGCCAGGGTCTTTCCTTCATAGACGGCCAGGGTCTCGGAGAAGTTGTCATCGCCGAAGACGAATTGCTTTGCCGGGGGCCAGAGCACTCTGCCTAGCTGCCAATCGGTCGGAATATCCCACTCCAGCGTCGTGTCCACATACCCTGCGACTTCATCCCCGGACCCCTTGCCTGCCTGGATCTTCCAGCCGGGCTGGATCTCCATGACAACTCCCAGCAGGCTCTCCTTGCCGGCAACCAATTCTCCCTGTTGAACGACCAGCGAGGCGGTCACGCGGTCCGGTTGATCACCGCCGAATCCTCCCAGCCCGGGGCCGAACTGCGCCGGCAGGGAAGATGGGAGTAGCCAAATACCAAAGATCAAGCAGGCAATGACATTCCGCTGAGTTCGCCGCATCGATTCCTCGTCGTTCGGTCGCGGTTTCCTCGAAGGTTCACTCAAAGGTACCCGCAGGTTGATCTTCATCGAAGTGTTTCAAGGGACGGTCCGGCATCCCAGGCGGACGGTCCCGTTTAGATTGAAGCTTACGCTTCTGCCGCTCCGCTGGCAAACGGTCTTACAATCGCGGGCAGGCGTGTCGGCGTGGGACTAGCGGGTCAAGGTGGTCGGCGAGCGACTACGAGGCAACTGCCGCCAAAAGGCATCCCGCGTCCCTGGCGGAGGCGATCGATTTCCGGCGTCAGTAACCGATTCACGACTCGGACGCTCCATCCCCCTTGGACACCATGGTCACGAGCCACGGCTTGCCGAGTTCGCTGGCGGCGGGAGAGGCCGATCCGGTGCGGGAGTGCTTTGAGCACGGCGATGGGCAAGGGGAGGAACCGGAAGATATAGGTGCCGAAGAGGATTTCAAATCCAGCGGATTGCAGGACGGATTGAAACTGGTTCAGGCTGTAGCGTCGAAAGTGACCCGCTTGGCGATCATCGGCCGACCAGAGCCAATTGTACGCGGGTACCGTGGCGTACAGCGTGGCGCTGGGTTGGAGGAGTTCGCCGAGTGATTTTAGAAACCGGTCGTCGTCTTCGATATGTTCGATCACGTCGAATAGTCCCGCTGCCGGCAGGGAGGCGGTTCGGAATCGGGCCTCCTCGATCGTGGCACGAACGACGGTCGGCAACCCGCGCTGTTTCGCGTTCTGGGCTCCTTCCCCCCCTGGCTCGACGACCACCACGTCGAAGCCGGCGTCGCGGAGTCCTCGAGCGACAAAGCCGTTCCCGCCACCGATGTCGAACAGAGTTCCCGGATCGGGTGGAGGAAATCGGCGAACGACCACCTCGATGCAGCGATTTCGATGCTGGAACCAGAAGGAATTCTCCTCCACGGAAAAACATCGCTGGTTCCCTTCGGCGGGATAGGAGATGGGGGGCGAGGTCACGCCTTGCCAGAT
>JBJHCD010000008.1:0-21472 GCA_050485845.1 Pirellulaceae bacterium
GTCGACCATCGCGAACTGCTCGAGCTATCCCTGGAGCGAACTCCCGATTACTTGATTCCGCAACTCGGCTTGGCTCGACTTGCCCGCGAAGACGGCGACCTCGAGGAAGCCTTGCGGTTGGTGAACCAGGTCGTCGAAGCGGAACCACCCAGCGTCCCTCCTGCCGGCCGACTGGAAGCTCGCGTACTGCAGGGGGAATTACTCGAGCAGTTGGGGCGACTCGATGCCTTGTCGGCTTGGCAGGCGGGATTGCCCTCCGAAGCGGACGAGCATCCGGAGGTGTGGCACCTTCGGGGGCGGTGGGCCCAGGAGCAGGACGACCTCCGATCGGCGGCCCGCTGCTACTGGGAAGCAGCCCGCCGAGATCCCAATCACAATTCGGCTCATTACCGCCTCTCCCAGGTTTTGAAGTCGCTCAATCGGAATGACGACGCCAGACAGTTCCTGCGGCGTTCCCAATTACTGAACGAGTTGTTGGCGACTGTCGATCCCTTGGGCGGTCACCAGTTCGACCGGGAACGGATGTTGAAGGCGGCGACACTGGCCGAGTCGCTGGGGCGGCCCTGGGAGGCGTGGGCCTGGTGCCATGTGGTTCTGAGGCATCTCCCCCAGGACTCGTCCGCTCGAGCCCTTTGGAATCGCTTGGTCGATCCGTTGCGTTCAATCCCTCCCCAAACGCTCCTCTCGGCCCAACCGGCACTGACCGTCGATTTATCGTCGGAGCCCTTGCCGACCTGGGTGCGTCTGGAACGTGGAGACGCCACGACACCGGCATCGACGGGACCAGCGACGATTCAGTTCAGCGACGTCGCCGCCGCGGCGGGTATTGACTTCCAGTACTTCAACAGCGCCGATCCGCAGGTCGAGGGCCTGCAGCTGTTTCAGCAGCTCGGAGGCGGAATCGCCGTGCTGGATTTTGACGGCGATGGTTGGCCCGATGTCTATTTGTCACAGGGTTGCGTCTGGCCGCCGGAGCCGGGACAAACCGAGTACCGCGATTGCTTGTACCGGAACCTGGGCAATGGGACGTTCGAGGAAGTGTCATTGCATGCGGGAATCATCGGGGAGGGTTTCGGCCAGGGGGTGGCCATCGGGGATATCACAAACGATGGTTTCCCCGATATCTATGTGGCCAACATCGGGGGCAACCGGCTGTTCCTGAACAATGGGGATGGAACATTTTCCGAGGTTACGGCAGAGGCCGGACTGGAAGGGATGCAGTGGACCTCCAGCTGTTTGATCGCGGATCTCAACGGAGACGGGCTCCCCGACCTTTACGACGTGAATTACCTGGACGAGGAAGCCCTGGTGAAAGTCTGTCGAGATGAGGGACGAATTCGAGCTTGTTCTCCAACGGTGCTGGACGCCGAGCCGGATCGGCTCTGGCTGAACCGCGGGGATGGCCGTTTTGAGGAGGTGACGCGTCAAGCCGGTATTGTCGGCCGGCAGGGAAAAGGGCTGGGGATCGTGGCGGCGGATTTCGAGCATACCGGTCGCCTCAACTTGTTCATTGCCAACGACACAACGGCCAACCATTACTACATGAATCGGACGTCCGAACTCGGCGAACCTCCTCAATTCGACGAGGTCGCTCTGACCACCGGATTGGCCTTTGACGCAAATGGCCGCAGCCAAGCCTGCATGGGAATCGCCATTGATGATGCCACGGGGGATGGTCTGCTGGACATTCTGGTGACGAACTTTCGCAATGAGGCAAATGCGTTTTACCGGCAGAGATCGGCAGGTCTGTTCGTCGATGCCGTGCGGCAAGCCGGTTTGTATGACATCAGTTTTCCCGAGCTGGGATTCGGCACGCAGTTCTTGGATGCCGATCTGGATGGCCGGCCTGATTTGATCGTGGCCAATGGTCACATTGACGACTTTCGGCACCGGGGCGAGCCCTTTCAAATGCGGACGCAGTTCCTACACAACCTCGGGCAAGGCCGGTTTGCCGAACTGTCGCCCGAGACGTTGGGGGACTACTTTACGGGCCGCTACCTCGGACGCAGTGTCGCTCGGATCGACTGGAATCGCGACGGTCGGGATGATGTGCTGGTCATGCATCTCGATCATCCCGTCTCGCTGCTGACCAATCAGACCATGGAGAGTGGCAATTTCCTGGCACTTCACTTTCGAGGAACCGAGTCGAGTCGTGATGCGATCGGAACTCGAGTGGAGCTTTCAGCCGGAGAGACCACGTACCATCGCCAACTGACGGCGGGAGATGGTTTTCAGGCCGGCAATCAGCGGCGGTTGACCTGCGGATTGGGACATGCCTCCCAGGTGGATCGGCTGACGGTCCGTTGGCCGTCGGGCCGGCAGCAGGTGTTTGAGGACCTGGCGGTCAATCAGGAGCTGATCCTGGTCGAGGGGCATGATTCGCCGATTGTGTTGCCGCTACCGGCCCGGTAGCCCGAGTTGGCCCGGTTGGCGTTAGCGGGAGGTTGCATGGATCGTTGGTACGTGGGGCGTCCTGGCCGGCGCGGCTAGCGCCGCCGGCCACGGAGGAGGTTGCTTGGCCCACGGCAGCCAACTAGAATCCACCCGCAGGTGTTCGATTCTTCCTTGACGAGTGGCATTGTGGCAGCAAAAGCTCTGTTAGCGATCCTGATAACCATTTGCCCCCTGGTAGGCTGCCGTCCCGCGACAGGGCCCGGACAACCAACTCGCTTGCGCATGGCCCATGTCTATGAAGTGAAGGCCCCCACGCACGCCTTCGGAACGGCCCATCTGGCCGAACGGCTTCGCGCCACCAACGTGGGGCTCGACACGACCGTCTTCCCCGCTTCGCAACTGGGAAATGAAGCAGAACTACTCGAGCAACTGGTGGCGGGGGAGTTGGAACTTGCGATTACGGGACCGTCGTTCCTGGGAATGTGGCATCCGCCGATCGGAGCGTTCGATGCCGCGTACGCCTTCCGAGACCTCGATCATGTGCTCGAGGTGGCCGATAGCGAACTGATGCAACCCTTGTGGGACGAACTTCGCGAAAGGTATGGCATCCGAGTGCTCGACACCTGGATTTACGGAGCCCGCCATATCACCGCGAATCGCCCCATTCGACATCCGGACGATCTACGCGGCTTTCGACTCCGCCTTCCTGGGGCCCGAGTCTTCCAGATTACGGGAGACTCCTTGGGAGCCAGCCCGATGCCGATCGCTTTTTCCGAGGTTTACATGGCCTTGCAGCAGGGAATCGCGGATGGCCAGGAGAACCCGATCCCCACGATTCAGGCGATGGGATTTCATGAAGTGCAGAAATACCTCATCCTGACCGGGCACATTCAGTCCTCCGTCCATGTGTTGGTCAACGAACGAGTCTGGCAAAGACTCCTTCCCGAACAGCAGGAGGCCCTGCAGATGACGATTCGACAACTTGGTCGGGAAGTTCACGCGGGAACCTTGAAGCAAGAAGCAGAGATTCTAAGCGAGTGGCGGAAAACGGGGACGCTGGAAGTCATCGATGACGTCGACGTCGATGCCTTTCGCGCGAAAGCTCGAGCTTACTTTGCCAGCGGATTCCCCTTCAGCGAACTCTACGAGCAGATTTCGTCCAAGTTTCCCGAGCGTCTCCCTTCAGAACGAGAGGTACCATGAACGGACCGAACCCGAGTGGAGGGGATTCGTCAGCCCGTTTACTAACGTGGCTGCTGCGGGGGGAACAGATGCTGGCGGTGGGCCTGTTGCTTCTGGTCCTGGTCACCATGGGAGTTCAGGTGATCGCTCGATATGTCTTCCATGCCCCCATCTCTTGGAGCGAAGAACTGGCTCGATTCGGCCTCATCTGGCTGGCCTTTATTTCTAGTGCGTTCGTGATGGCCGAGGGGCAGCATTTGACGGTGGATATGTTGTCCGCTCGTCTTGGCCCCGCTGGAAAGCTTCGACTCGATTGTTTCAGCAATGTCATGGTCATCATCACCTGTCTCTTGCTGCTGGTCGGGGGCTTTCGATTCGTCTGGCGCGTGGCTCCCGTCGGCTCGCCGGGATTGGGGATTCCGATGAGCTGGTGGTATGGAGCGGCTTCGACCGGTTTGGCTTTGGTGGCCCTCCATGCCGCGTTGAACATGCGGCATGCACTGCGAACGGGACGCCCGGTTTGGATCGATCATCTACCGGGACAAGAAGAGATGCCGATCCGACCGAAAGGAATGGAATGACGCTTGGATTGCTGGTCCTCGGCATGCTCCTCCTGCTGCTCGCTCGAGTCCCCGTGGCCTGTGCGATGCTGCTTCCCTGCCTGTTGTATGTGGCGTTCTCGCCCGACATCACGCTAGGGGTCGCTCTACAGCGAACGGTGGCCGGCCTGAACAGTTTTCCTCTGTTGGCCGTGCCCCTGTTTATGATGACCGGCTATCTCAGTAACGCGGCCGGACTGGCGGATCGCTTGTTTCGCTTCTTACTGAGCCTTCTGGGGCGAGTTCCCGGCAGCCTTGGTTATGTGAACGTGGCCAGCAGCGTGGTCTTTTCCTGGATGAGCGGGGCGGCGATCGCCGACGCCGCCGGATTGGGGGCGGTACTGGTTCCCGCCATGCGGAAGCGAGGTTACGACGAGGGTTTTGCCCTCGGGCTGACCGGGGCTTCATCGATGATCGGTCCCATCATGCCACCGAGCATTCCGGCGATCATCTATGCGGTCACGGCGGGAGTTTCCGTCGGGGCATTGTTCTTCGCCGGGATCCTGCCCGCGCTGGTGCTGGGGTTCATCCTCTGTCTCTACGTCTTCTTCTATTCCTGGCGGCATCGTCCCGAGGACGATGTGTTGGAGGAAACGATCAGCATTCGCGCGGCCACGCTCGGAGCGTTGCCGGTTCTGTTGACGCCCGTCATTATCTTGGGAGGAATACTCGGGGGCGTCTTCACGCCGACCGAGGCGGCGGCCGCCGCCGTGATGTACGTTCTGCTGCTCAGCGTCTGCTATCGGTCGATTACCTGGAAACAACTGTACGACGTCTTCTTGCGAACCGCCGGGACCTGTGGTTCGATCATGTTCGTCGTCTCGGCGGCGAGCCTCTTCGGTTGGGTGATCGCTCGGGAAGAAGGTCCGCAACTGGTGGCGGAAACGCTGATGCGGATTACGGAAAACCGGTATGTCTTTCTGTTGCTTGTCAACGTGGCCCTCCTGGTAATCGGCATGTTGCTCGAACCCGTCGCGGCGCTGCTGATTACCGTTCCGGTTCTCCTCCCCGTGGCGGCCAAATTCGATGTCGACCCGCTGCACCTGGGTGTGATCATGATCCTGAATCTCGTGATCGGACTGCTCACTCCGCCTGTCGGACTGGTCCTCTATGTCCTCAGCTCCGTCACGGGAGCCCCCTTTCCCCGCGTGGTGCGCGGCATGGTTCCCTTTCTCCTCCCCTTGGGAATCACGCTTCTGGTGGTCACGTTCGTTCCCGATGTCAGCCTCTGGCTTCCCAAGTATCTACTTGGCCAATAGCACCTTCGCAATTGCCGTCACAATGCCACAACATGAGGGAGTCCGGCATGAACGTCAGCAGCGATCGCGAGATCGAGCAGGCTTATGACATCGCGCGACAACAATACCACCGCTTCGGCGTCGACAGCGAACAGGCTCGACAGCGTCTGGCCGAACTTTCCGTCTCCATCCATTGCTGGCAAGGCGACGACGTCGGAGGGTTCGAGAATCCGAACGGTTTGACCGACGGTGGGATTCAGGCCACGGGCAATTATCCCGGAAAGGCTCGAAACGGCGATGAGCTGCGGAGCGATCTGGTGGAAGCATTGCGATGGATTCCGGGCCGGCATCGGCTGAATCTGCATGCGATCTATGCGGAACCTCCGGGAAATGCGGGCACTCCGCGAAAGCAAGTCGATCGGGACCAGTTGGCTCCCGAACACTTCACGAACTGGCTCGAGTGGGCTCGCGAACATCAACTCGGGCTCGACTTCAATCCATCCTTTTTTTCGCATCCTCGAGCGTCCGACGGATTTACTCTGGCCAGCGCCGACGAGGGGAATCGGCAATTCTGGGTGGCTCATGGGATCGCTTGCCGACGCATCGGAGCCTCGTTCGGCAAAGAGCTGGGCTCCCCTTGCGTGACCAATGTCTGGATCCCGGATGGCTACAAGGACCTTCCGATCGACCGGCGGGGACCTCGCGAGCGGTTGACCCAATCACTGGATGAGATGTTCGCCGAAACTCTTCCTGAAACGGAACATCTGGATGCCGTGGAGAGCAAGCTGTTCGGTCTCGGTTCGGAAAGCTATGTCGTCGGTTCTCATGAGTTTTATCTGGGGTATGCGGCCAGTCGCAACAAGGTGCTCTGCCTGGACGCCGGGCATTTTCATCCGACCGAGTCGATTGCGGATAAGATCAGCGCGGTGCTGCTTTACGTCGATCGCCTCTTGCTGCATGTCAGCCGAGGCGTGCGGTGGGACAGCGATCATGTCGTTATTTTGAATGACGACTTGCGAGCGATCTCGGAGGAGCTGGTTCGAGGTGACTATCTGGAACGGACCCACTTGGGGCTCGACTTCTTCGACGCCAGCATTAATCGGGTAGCAGCCTGGGTCATGGGGACCCGTGCTCTACTGAAAGGGTTGCTCTTGGCCCTGCTTCAACCGCTGGAAAAGTTGCGAGAGATGGAACGGACGGGCGACTTTACCGGTCGGTTGGCACTTCAAGAGGAAGCCAAGAGTCTCCCGTTCGGAGCCGTATGGGACTATCATTGCCTGACTCAAGAGGTTCCGGCCGGCAGCCAGTGGCTGGACGACATCCGGGACTATGAATCCCGAGTTCTCTCGCAGCGATAATTTCATGAGTCCGCCGTTGGTGCAGGTCGACAGGGTGAGTAAGTCCTATGGGGGTGTGCGCGCGCTGACGAACGTCTCCCTGGCAATCGAAGCGGGGACCATCCATGCGGTGTGTGGTGAGAATGGTGCCGGCAAATCGACCTTGATCAAAATCCTGGGAGGGGCCATCGAACCGGATCAGGGATCCATTTTCTGGGATGGCCATCCGCTGACCACGGGAAGTGTTTTGGTGGCCGAGCGAGCCGGCATCGGCGTGATTCACCAAGAGGTCGTCGTCTTTCCGCACCTCAATACCTACGACAACATCTTCCTGGGAAGTGAGCCACGATGGTTCGGTGGCTGCCTGCTTGACCGGCGTGCCATCCGAACTCGTGTCCATGAACTGTTTGATCGGTTGGGTGAGCGTTTTCCCTTTGATCGGCCCGTGGGACAGTTGTCCGTCGCTCACCGGCAGATGGTGGCGATCGCCCGAGCCCTATCGCGGGACAGCCGGCTATTGATCATGGATGAACCAACCGCCTCCCTCTCTGCTCGAGAAACCTCGGCCCTGATGCGACTGGTGCGGCAACTTCAAGATGAGGGTGTCAGTATCCTGTACGTCAGCCATCGCCTGGAGGAGGTTTTCGAGTTGGCTTCGAAGGTGACCATCTTGCGGGATGGGGAGTTGGTCGAAACGTGCGATACCGAGTCGATTGACTCGGCCGCCTTGATTGAGCGGATGGTGGGCCGAGCCGGCGTGGGCGTTCGCCGTCGGCCTTCCGAACCAGGGCGCGCTGGAGGTAAAGAGCCGCTCTTGGAAGTTCAGGGAGTCAGCCGTGCTCCCATGGTGCACGATGTCTCGTTCCAGTTGGCTGCCGGGGAGATCGTGGGGCTGGCTGGGTTGATGGGGGCGGGACGCACCGAAATGACTCGCATCCTGTTTGGACTCGACCGTCCGGACCGGGGGACTGTTCTTGTGGCGGGACAGCCGCTTCCCCCAGGATCGGTTCAAGCGGCCATGCGGGCTGGAGTGGCGCTGGTTCCAGAAGATCGACAGCATGAGGGTTTGGTCCTGCCGATGGGGGTCGCCGCCAATTTGTCGATGCCGCAGTGGAAACGTTTGACTCGCTGGGGCCTCCTCTCCGCTCGACGCGAACAAGCCCTGATGGCCGAGGCCACTCGTCGATTTCAGATCAAGGCGGCGGGACCACGAGCCGCCGCGGCTACCTTGTCGGGAGGTAACCAACAGAAGCTGGTCTTGGGGAAGTGGCTGGCCATGTCCCCACGCGTCTTGATTCTGGACGAGCCCACTCGGGGCGTCGACGTGGGAGCCAAGGACGAGATTTATCGCCTGATCGAGAGCCTGGCCGCGGAGGGAATGGCGATTCTGCTGGTCTCATCGGAAATGACCGAAATCCTTCAGCTCAGTCAAAGGATTCTCGTCATGCGGGAAGGGACTCTCACCGGGGAACTCGCGGCCCAGGAAGCGACCGAGCAGCGGATTCTCTCCCTCGCTCTTGTCGATCCACGGCCCGAGAAGACGGCGACCGACTGACCCCGTGCTCTACTTGCGTCCGCTCAATTGTCTTCTTCCCGTTCCCTCGCTTCGAACGGTTCTCGCGCTTCGAACGGTTCTCGCGGAAGGACCTCCACATCCAGAGGCTCGGCAAGATAGTGCCAGGGGCCGTCCGAATCGAGTTGCCACCGGGAGGGCAACCCGCGAAACTTTCCGACCGTGGTCGCCTGCAGCTCCAGCGTCAAGGAGATGAGGGGGCGGTTCTCGAACTCCGGGCTAGCTTCTTCCGGTGGAAACACCAAGGTCAACTCCTGGCGATTGAGCGTCGCTTGGGTCACCGGTCCACCCGACTGCAGTTTTTCCAGGGCGGATGGAATGACCTGGAGCCCGGCTGGAATTCCGACTCGGGCCAGTAACGGCCGTTGAACCGGCTTTCGCACTTCCATGGTAAGCGTGACTACTTGTTCCTGGGCCAGTTGGAGTGGCATCGGAGCAACGCCCGACTCATCCCGCCACTCAAGTCGCAGGGGGTTGTCATCGCTCCCAACCGGGGCCGCATGAGCCGCATACAGGGTCGCTCGGCTGACAAATGGCATCTCCGGTTCACCTTGATGCACTCGCTGATAGGTCACTTGCCGTTGGTCCAAGTCGTCCGCCGACAACTCGACGGGCCACCATCCTTCCAGAACCAGAGGCCGCATGCTTCCGGCTGGAATGGTCGCCGCAGCCAGCGAAACTCCCTCGGGGCCGAGCAATTCCAACTGGTGATCCGTCGGCGCCAGAGGGGGCCGAGATGTGTCGGCGGTCAATGCCTCGATCGCCTCGAGGGTCGCTTCGGGGGTGCTCCAGCCGCCGCTGGGGAGACGAGTCTCTCGCATCTGCCGATGGTCGAAGGATTCCTGCCGAGGCTCTGCCGGTTCGGGACGGTCCCGGCCGGCGTCCGGGGAGTCGGCATGCCGACGCTCCGTCCAACGTCGCAAGTCGGGGGCGGCCACCTCGGTACGGTTCAGCCATTCGTTCAGTCGCCTTCCAGCCGAATTCCAGTTCCCAGGAGTCTCGTCGAGGTTATCCCGAGTCGCAACCGAAGAGACGGCGTCATGCAGTTCGGCCGCCAGCGATGGGTAACCTCGCCACTCGAGGTGTAGATGTCCCTCTGCCCTCGGCATCGAATCCTGGCGGTCTATTCCGTCCCGTCGGTCGCTTTCGTCCGAATCCGTTTCCAAATTCGAATCTGAATCCGTGTCGGTGTTAGTGTCAGTATCGGCTTCCGTGTCTACATTTGGTACCCCGAGGGCTTGATCGACGGACGCGTTCTGATCGTCGCTGGGTGGATAAAGCTGGAACGCAAGTGGTTGCTGCTCACTGCTTGTTCCCGTCTCCTCGAGCGATTGAGCGGGAAGCGGAGGGATGATCTCAAGCCGCCAGACTCGGGTTAACTCGGCGGCAGGCTGTCGCCAATGCAGTTCGACCGTCGCGACCCCCGGCCTTGTCGCGAGCAAACGCGGCAACTGAATATCACGAGTTGACTGAGGATCGATTCGCGCGGTGATGCCAAGTACTTGCTGGTCGTCTGATTCCTGATGGGCAACATCCACGTCAAGGGTCGGAGGACCGGACGACTCGCTTTCCCCTTCTAAATCCGGAAGCAGGGCCAGATGGGGCGAGACGAAACATTGCAGAGCGACTTCACATGGCAGTGAACTGTCATTCCTGATCGACAGGGGAACCTGTAGCTCGTCCCCCAACGACAACTGCTCCGGTACCAGCCAGTCGACCGACAAGGCTCGGGAGAGGGGAATCCGGCGACGAACTTCTTGCCGGATGGTGGGGGAATGGGCCCAAACAATCCAATCGATCGCACGTTCCGATTCCGGGACGTCCACCCAAAAAGCCCCCCTCTCCAATTCGGCGGACGGCCTGCCCGCATCGAAAAGCCGGTTCGGATCCCAGTGCCACGTGGCCGGATACGAATCGGATTCGGGTGCTCGCTCGAGCAGACGCCCCACCGAGGCTTGTCGCTGATTTTCGCGCCGGCCAAAGTCACCTTGGAGAGGCGGGGCGATAAAACGTTGCCCCTCAACCCCCAAGGCAGACAACGGTTCGCTTCTCGCTGCTTCCGCGAAATCGTCTCCAAAGAATGCTTCCCCGTCAGCCGATCGGCCCATCCTTTCCCGACCACGCCGCTGCGGTGGATCGTCACCGCGAGCCAACATGTCCGGAGTCGAGGAGGCCCCGGCGCCGCGGGAATCCAGGACTCCGCGTTCCGCCGAATCGACTCCTTCCGTCAATTCCATCCCGCCCCCCATGCCGCCGATGCCTCCACTCCTCATCCTCTGCATGGGCCTCTCCAGCGTCGGCTCACCATCGGCCAACCTCGTCCCTGGAGCCGGCATCGCCTCTAGCGACTGCATCGTTTCCGGGGCCAGCATCGTTTCCGGGGCCAGCATCGTCTCCGGGGCCAGCATCGTCTCCGGGGCTTGCATCGTCCCTGGGCCGCTCATGGCTTCCGCGGCACTGTCGGCATCGGCAGTCATCATCGTGCCGCCACGCATCAACGTGTCGGCCGGCATTTCGTCATCGAATTCCGATCGGGCCGGACCGGACGGTGGAGGGGAGGCCAGGCGGGGTGAGGGGGACGCGATTTTGTCTTCTCGAGACTCCGAGGCCGAACTCATGGCGAATTGCCGGCTGTCCTCGCGATCGCTCGCGAAGCGAGATCCCAGCCAGGCCAAGACCAGGACCAGGGCCGCGGAGGCGAGTGTCAGATGGGGAAGCCAGACACCCGATTTTCCCAGTCGATAGAGCGTGACGCCGCCGAGTCCAACGAGGACCAACAGCGAGAGTCCCACCAGCCATTTGCCAATCAGCCGGCGAATCCCCGCCTCCCTCTCCATTCGCGCGGCGGCGACTTCAGCCTGCCGAGTCCGCTCCCAAGCATGAATCAGCTGAAGATTGTCATGGACCTGGGGGACGCCGACAACGGATGGCGTGACACCCAAGGCCAGCAAGCCCTCGGCGGGAGAAGCGAGGTTCCTCCGACGATCCATCTCGGACACGCTCAGCAGCAGACCGAGTTCATCGTCCGCCAGGGTAGTCCAGTCCCAACGGAGACGTTTCCCGATAAAGCTGTTGGGCGGGGCCAAGTCCGTCAATCCGAGGAAATAGTTGGACAGCCAGGTCCTTTCGATGGCGGGGGACATGCCACGATCGGATTCGGAGAAGCCATCCGGAAACAGGTTGTGTCGATGCGGCCGAGCGATCGACATCCCGAGAGTGAGCTGGGAGGCGTCAATTGGTTCGTCATCAAAATCTCCCTGCGTGGGTAACATGCCGAAAGCAAGCGACCGGGCCGCTTCCGTTCGATCCAGCCTGGCGATGTCGTTCAATGATCCGGTCTGCGATCGGGGAGAAGCTTCGAGTGCGAAGTGCCGCTTCGGAGGCTCCATGGGTTGCGAGGTTTTCTCGACAAGCGACAAATCCCATGCGAATTCCGGACGCTGAAAAACGAAACGCTCCGCCAACAGGCGAGGTACCCGCATTTCGCCAGTGAACTCAAAAACCCGAATCTGGTGAACTCCGGCCAGGCGAGGATCGAGCGAGAGAGTCACGGTCTCCGTTTGACCGCCGCCTCGGGTGACCAGCGCGGCCCGTCCCACTTCGACTTCCTGGGCATAAGCCACCACGGCCAGCGGACGCCCTTCCAACTGGTCGGAAAGGTGCAACGTCACGGCTTCACCGGCTGAAATAACGGGAGCTTCAACCTGCAGCGATACCCCTTCGGAACTGACCGCGATCAGCGGGTCCGCGTCGACTTGCCAGCCCTCGGGACTTTGAATTTTCAAGACGTGGGGAGTTCCCAAGCGAGGAGTGAAGGAGAAGACTCCCAGCCCGGGTCGATCGGTGGCGATTCCCGTCACTCGATTCCCCTCGGCATCCAGAAGTTCTCCTTCCAGCTTGACGGGCTCCCCGAGAGAATCGACAGCGGTGAAGTAAACTCGGTTCGGAAGTCCGCCAATCAGTCGGCCTCCTTCTGGTACCCAATTCACGCGGAGTCGCGGAATCTGAATCGGCACCGCAAAACTCTTGTGCTGCTTCTGAGACTCCGGAGATTCCTGGAGGCTCGCCTCCGTCGGCGCCAGGCCGATGTGCCATTCGCCTCGGCCACTCGGCATCTCATGGGGAAGTTCGGCGCGGACCCGCACCGTGCCGTCCACGCCCGTGACAATGGGACTCGACCCAATTTCCCAGGCCACTTCGTCCAACAGTCCGTTCACCTGGAGCTGCTGTCCGGGTAGAGGTTGGCCTTGATCGTTTCGCACTTCCAGATCAGCGATAACTTCCTCGCCAGGGCGAAAGTGAGGCTGCGACCAAACCAAATCGATTTGCCCCTGCTGGGAGACTTGAATGTCTTCGACGTCTTCAGCCTCTTCATCCGCGGACTGCACAACCAGGAAATCTTGAGTCACCGGCGGAAACCGGCCTTCCGGGCTGCTGGCCACCACTTGATAACGTCCCGTGGCCAACTCCTCTCCCAGCACATACTCTCCACTGGCAACTCCCTGGCTGGTGACGGCTTCCTGCCGTGATTCGGGGAGGGGTTGCTGGTCGGACGTGAGAACTTCGAAGAGCACGCCCGTCTCGGTGAGCGGTCCGAGGGAGGGGCGAGGGAGGGTTACCGAGCGAAAATGAAGGGCATCGCCGGGACGGTAGTGCGTCCGGTCCAGGGCCAGATGCGTCGCCAGGGAGACGGGTCGCGTGGCCAGCGGAGCGACGAGTGGCTCCAATACTCCCTCTTGTTTCGCCACATGGAACTCGAGTCGATGGCTCGGATCATCCGAACCGGGCGGAAGGGAAACGAGTGCCAGACCGGTCGAATCGGTCTGAATGGAAGCTCGCCACCGCTCTCCCTCCTCCTGGTCACGGACGACGACGTTCACCTCGGTGGAAATGGGGTGCCCCGAAGCATCTCTAGTCTGCATGTTGAAAAAGCCGCCCCGCTCGGAACGGGCGGGAGAAGGGGCCAGTACCGTGAGGCGGGGTAGGGAGGTCGCGTCTTGAACGGCAAGTTCTGGCCCAACTGGCATGGATGCTTCTCGGACCATCCAGTAGCCGGCCGCCAGCAGCAGCGATGCCGCCAGCGCCACGGCTGAGAGTTGTCGAAACGATCGAGCCGACTGGGACGCCCCGGTGGAGGGCGATGCATTCGCCGGCCGGCGGGATCGATCGGAACGACTGGAAGGACTGGATGTCGAACCTTGCTTGGCCGAGTTTCGCGAGAGCGGGAGGGGAGCAGCGGAGTGGCGTAGTGCCGACCGGACGAACTCCGACTGCAACTTGACTTCCGCGTAGGCTCGAGCGATATCGGGGTCATTGGTAATTCGTTGCTCCAGCGCAGCCGCATCCTCGGGAGAGAGCAAGTCATAGACGAACTCCCATAGTTGCTGCCGGACATCGGGATTGCTGGTCATCTCAAAGGTGCCCCGCTCATCCATCGTTTGCCAAAGTCTCTCGAAGTCGAGTCAGCGCCAATCGCATCCGCGTCTTGACGGTCCCGGTGGGGATTCCGAGTTCCGCGGCAATCTCGTCGTAAGTCATCTCGCCGTTCTGGCGCATCAGGAATACCAATTGTTCTTCTTCTCGCAGTTCGGACACGGCTCGTCGGACTCGTTCGGCTTCCTCCTGAGTTTCCAACATCTGGGTCGGATCTCCCAAGGTACTTGTTACCAGCGACTCATCCTCCGGCAAGCTCTGCCGCCGTCGCCGCCAGGCGGTGCCGCGAATGTCTCGCCCGGTATTCAGCACGATGCGAAAAACCCATGCCTTCAGGTTTTGAACCCGAGGGACCGATTCTCGATGTTTCCAACACTTGACAAATGCCTCTTGCAGGGCGTCTCGAGCGTCTTCGGCATTCCCGAGCAGGCAGACCAACGAGCCGAGAAGTTCGGCTTGAAAACGGGCGAAAACCGTTTCCAGGTCGAATTCCTGCTCGGAATCTGGTTCGATTGGGGGATGCTCGCTCACGCGCCGAGACACAAAAGGACCCTCACTCCATGAACGTAGACGAATTGGAAGACGTGCGCGATTTATTCAGCTCCGCAATGCAGCTCCGCTATTTTCCAGGCGCGCGCCTATGATGAACGTAGCAGGGCCTGGCCGGCCACCCTCACTCGAAGTCCCCCCGCCCCGGCATGGAACGCGGCGAAAAATGTGGAATTCGAATCGGGGTGAGGGATCGAGGATTCTCATGAGCCGTATCTTCGGAGATAATAGACTCCATGTGGCCCGACGAAAACAATACCGAGCAGTTACTGGATGGCGTGAAATCGGGGGATCCCGATGCCGTTAATGATTTGCTCGATCGACATCGAGATGCCGTCCGGCGTCTGGTTCGGATGCGTTTGGATCAGCGAATCCAGCAGCGAGTCGACGTCAGCGACGTTGTTCAGGACGTGATGGTCGAGGCGAACCGGCGGTTGCGGGATTATGTCGAAAATCCGGGAATGAGTTTTCGGCTCTGGATCCGACAAATCGCCAAGGACCGCATTATTGACGCCCACCGGCGCCATCGGGTCTCGGCCAAGCGCAGTGTCGACCGGGAACGAGGTTTGATGGCGCCGGGCGACATGAACCGATCCACCATGGAGCTGGCGGTTCATTTGCATGATCCTGAGCTGACTCCGCAAGCCGCCGCCACTCAGCAGGAAATGCTGCGGCGGGTGGAGGGAGCGATTGGCGAATTGGCCGAGGCGGATGCGGAGATCATCGTCATGCGGCACTATGAACGCTTATCGAACCAGGAGATCGCCCAAGCCTTGGAGCTGACCGAGCCCGCGGCCAGCATGCGGTACCTGCGGGCCGTCCGGCGGCTGCGCCAAATCCTGGGTGGCGTGGAAGATTCGGATGATGAATGAGTCCGATCAGGATGCACTACTGGCCCAGCTCTTGGTCACGCTGACCGAACAGGTGAATCGGGGCGAACCGGTCCCGCTGGACGCGGTCTGCCGCGAGCATCCGCAAGTCGCCACCGAGTTGAGGCAACTATGGGGGGCCGTTTTGCTGGCCGACGCGGCTGGAAGTCATGCGCCTCCCCTGGCCGAACTCGACTCCTCCATCGATCCAGCCGCTCGCGAATCCAATGGCCGGGGGGTCGCACCGCTGATGCTCCCTTGTCGATTCGGCGATTATGAGCTGCTGGAAGAAATTGGCCGGGGGGGAATGGGAGTCGTGTATCGAGCGCGACAGTTGGGACTGAATCGCGAGGTCGCCATCAAGATGATCCTTCGCGGGTCACTCGCCTCCTCGGTGGACGTCGAGCGATTTCAGGCGGAAGCCGAGGCGGCCGCGCGACTGGATCATCCCTCCATTGTCCCGGTTTACGATGTCGGCCATCATGAGGGACGCCCCTATTTCTGCATGAAATACCTTCCGGGCGAAACGCTGGCCCAGCGACTGATGCAGGGTCCCTTGGCTGCTCGGGAGGCGGCCCTGCTGCTGAAGCAGGTCGCCCGGGCGATCCAGGTGGCCCATGAGCACGGCATCTTGCACCGAGACCTCAAACCCTCCAACATCTTGCTGGATGACAACCTGCAGCCGCACGTCACCGACTTCGGGCTCGCCAAGCGACAGTCGGATCGGGCCGCGTTGACCAAGACGGGAGCGGTTCTAGGGACACCTGCCTACATGGCGCCGGAACAGGCGGCGGGGGCTCGAGGCGAAGTCGGTCCGGCCAGCGATGTCTATAGCCTGGGTTGCATTCTGTACCACATGTTGACCGGGCGACCTCCATTTCAGGCCGAGACTCCGGTCGACACACTGCTGATGGTTCTCGAGCAGGATCCGGTTCCACCGCGAGCCTTGCATCCCAAGGTGGATCGCGACTTGGAGATGATTGCCCTGCGATGCCTGCAGAAGCCGGCCGATTTGCGTTATCCCACGGCGGCCGCCTTGGCGGACGATCTGGAGGCCTATTTGAGCGACGAGCCGATTTCCGCTCGCAGCGGACGCTTCGGCCAGGTGCTGGCGCGAATGTTTCGCGAAACGCATCATGCCCACGTTCTGGAGAACTGGGGGCTGCTCTGGATGTGGCACAGCCTGGTCCTGCTGATCGTCTGTTTTCTCACCAACCTGCTTTACGTCCGAGGCGTCGAGAACCGGTTGGAGTACATCGCGCTCTGGACCGTGGCACTCTGGACTTGGGCGGGAGTCTTCTGGATCCTGCGGCGGCGGATGGGGCCGGTGCTATTCGTCGAACGGCAGATTGCTCATGCCTGGTTTTCCAGCATGGTCGGGATCGCTGCTCTGTTTCCGCTCGAATGGTGGCTGGACCTCCCCGTTCTCACTCTCTCTCCGATGTTGGGAGTGATCACCAGCATGGTGTTCCTGGTCAAGGCCGGGATCCTCTCGGGAGCTTTCTATCTGCAGTCGGTCGCCCTGCTGGCAACATCGATCCCGATGGCCCTCTATCCGCCGATCGCGCACATCCTGTTCGGCGTCGTATCGGCCGCTTGCTTCTTTTTTCCGGGCCTGAAGTATTACCGGCAGCGGATGCTGACCTCCTCGGACTCGCTCCCTCCGACCGTGGTTCGAGACGGAAGCCTTCACAAAGGGGCCGGCAGATCGCGGCGGCAGAACACCCAGGTTCCCAAGGCAAAACCAAGTGCTCCAGGAACCAGCAGCAGAAGATGAAATCCCAGCGGCCCCATGCCGGCGAAATTTCCCTGGTCGTCACGCAGTACCAAATGAACCAGTTGATCGGGAGCCTCCACGGCCAGTCGGACCATGACTTCCGGTTCATAGGCGGTGAAGAACGTGAAGTAGGCCAGCCAGTTCAGGGGCTCCGAAGCCAGACTGAGGATCCTCATCATCATCTGCACAACGACAAATCCTGATATCAGTCCGATCGTCCGCCATCGGTATCGGTCCCAGGAGGAAAGAAAGGTCGCCAGTCCGGCCAGAAAGAAGGTGAGGCTGAACAGGTTCAGCGTGGGATGGATGAAGTAATGAGCCGAAGTCCGCTCGGACATCGGGACTTCCGTCAGCTCCGGTTCGGAAAACGGCATCGGGACCCTCCAGGCCAGGAAGGGAACCGTCAGCGTGGGCCGGATTTCTTCCTTGACCTGGGTCGTGTGAATTCCCATCGCCACGCCCGACCAGATGCAGACGCACAGCAAGACGATTCCCGACACGGTGACCAGGGATTGCGAGAGGATCAGTTCCCACCGGCGGATGGGTTGAGCCAGCAGCATTTCCATCACTCCTCGTCCCAACTGGCCCGATACGACGTCGGAGCCTCGAGCGATGGCCCACACCGCCAACACCAGCACCACCAGCGGTTCGGAGTATGCCATCGCCACTCGGCCGTGATACGTCAGCAGTTGGCTCAGCGGGACGGGGGAGTATTTTTCATACTTGTCCCAAACTTGTTCCAAGATCACTTGAAACGACCCCATCTCGATCTGGCCGATGACCCAGACGCGGAGCCAGCAGAAGGCAAAGAGCGCCAGTCCGCTGGGAAGCAGAAGCCAACTTCCCTCTCCCACCCACCGCTTGAGCAGAGTCCGGTTCATGTTCGGGGGTCCGGCGTGGTGTTGTTTTGTCGAGCTGACCGGCCGTGAAAGCGATCGTACACGGGGCGCAGCCCCACCGGTTCGATCTGGATTTCAGACAACGGGACCCGCGCCAGCCAATGGAAAAGCGGACCGAGTTCCCCATCGGCCCAAAGGATGACTCGATCTGCCTGGTCCCGCTGCAAAGTCACCCTCGGCTGAAGCTCGGAGGGAATCGGGGGAAGCTCACCCAGCATCCGAGCTTGCAGTCGATGTTGGCGACGCAACTCGGCCATGGCCTGCTGATGCACGACTTCTCCATCTCGCAAAATGACCACCCGATCGCAAACCTCCTCCACTTCCGCCAGCACATGCGAGGAAAAGAGAATGGTCCGGCCGGCCTGTTGTGCCTCTTGGACGAGGGTCAACACCATGGCGCGGGCCGTCGGATCGAGATTGGCGGTCGGCTCGTCGAGTATCACGACCGGTGTGTTACTGGCCAACGTGACGGCCAGCGCCAGTTTCTGTCGCATTCCGGTGGACATGAATGCAACTCGTTGATGAACGTCCAAGTCCAATCGTTCCGCGATTTGAAGGGAGAGTTGGTCGGCATCGCCCCGCACGTCGGCGAAAAACCGGAGCACATCCCGGCCGCGAAGAGCGCGAAACAACCGAGCTTCCCCAGGGAGGTAACCCGTTAGGCGTCGAACCTGGAGGCTCTGTCGCCGGCAGTCAAAACCGCCGATGGATGCCGAGCCACTGGTGGCTCGCAAGTATCCCAGTAGGAGGCGAATCAGCGTGGTCTTTCCCGCGCCGTTGGGACCCAGCAGGCCAAAGACTTCTCCCGAAGTGACCTCCAACGAGCAGTTCCACAAAGCGGCTCGACGAACCGGCCGGTCGCCGGCATTCCCCGGTGTCTGCTCCGGCCGGCGGCGAAGTCGGGGGAATATTCCATACTGCTTCGTCAGTCCCTGGGCGATCACCATGGGACCGCTCAGACTGAGCTGGGAACCGTCTTGGCCAACTCGCATCGCCGCTCGTTCTTGTTCCATGAATCAGCCAAGGTAAATCCGTCATTCCCACCGGCAAGGCGCGTTACGCGAAGCGAGAGGGTTGGGGGACAACTGTCGCCCCCCCTCAAATTACGCTCAGTTCGGGTTCGCTTGACGTCAGCGGTTGAAGAGAAACGCCGGCGTGTTGATCAAGGCCCATCCCAGATCTTGGACACCGACCAGACGTTGGTTCTTCAGCAACTCTTCTCCCTGCTCGACGTTTCTCTTCAATTGTTGCCAAACGGGATCCTGGGCCAAGTAGTGCTGCCGCAGGTTTTCGCTCTGCTCGGCCGATCGCTGCTCGGCTGGGATGGAAAGCAAGGCCAGCAACTCCTCGGGCACTTCCTGATAACGAACCGGTCGGGGGGCGTTGGTCACCGAAAGTCGGAACCGGCCCAAGGAGTGTAGTCCATCGCCGAATTGCTGGTCGAGTTCGAAGACCAGTCGCAGTGGCCCCTCACCTTCGAGATCGTCGGCTGTCTCGAAGATCGCTTCATGCCGCTGGCCGAAGGCGGGCATGATCGCCCAGCCCGTGGCGGGATTCCCGTCAATGGCTCCGGCAACGCTCCAGCCATTCTGACTGAAGTCCGCCGTGGCCTGTCGCCAGCGAACCGTTTGCTCCTCGGCGTCTTCTCCCGACGAGCTGACGCGCAACCGCAGTTCGTTGAGAACGAAGTTTCCGTTGCCAGCGCGACCGGGGCCCCCAGCCGCCAGTGACTCGTCCGGCAACGCTTCCAGTCGGACGGCCGTGATGCCGGTGAGGTCCGTGGTGGCGACCAACCGATAGACGTCTTTTCCCGTGTCCCCGCTGACCAGGATGGAGCCATCATCTTGAGGTGAGAAAGTCGCGCCGGCCGTGGAGTTCATCTGGTCCAGCGTGAGCGTCTGCCAGGAAACGGCCTTCCCCAGGCTCGCTTCCCACTCGGCAATCTTCTCGTCGAGAGTCTGTTCGTAGTCGGCGAGCTGATTCCGTAGTTCGGCCAGGTCCTCGCCGGCTTGGGCAATGGTGTCCCGAGCGAACTCGACTTCCTTCTCCGTCGGGTAACGTCCGAGAAAACGCAGGAAAACCTCTTCGATGACCCGATGGTCGTCTTCCTCCTCGGTCACCAGTTGAGTGAGGGCGTTGTCGGATCGCGTCAGGGCGTCGGCAACCGTGGGCCCGTTCACCAGCTTCATGATCGGGCCCAACACCACTCCGCTCGATCGTTCGCATTCACAGGCACTTTCCCGAGGCGGGCGTCCGAAGTCATCCAGGAAGGGAAGCGTGACACCCGCGTCGGGTAGCTCGGCCGCCCGAAATCCGGCCGGCACGCCGGGAATCCGCGGTTCGGCTCCCGTGGCGACATGAATCGCGTCGAACAGCACCTCCGCCGGAAGTCGCCTCGGCTTGGCTCGAGCGTAGTTGATCTCGTCATCCTCGTTCCAGCGGTTGGAGGCCACCGAGTGCTGGTAGGCGCGGGACTTGCAGATCGTGCGCAGCATGTGCTGAACATCGAATCCGCTATGGATGAAGTCGTCGGTAAGTGCGTCCAGCAAGCCGGGGTTGGAGGGGGGATTCCCCGCTCGGATGTCATCAATCGGCTCGATGATGCCGACGCCGAACAGATACCCCCACAGTCGATTCGCATAACTGCGAGCGAAATACGGATTGTCAGCCGAGGTCAACCAGTCGGCCAGCTGCTGGCGGCGGGACGCCTCGTCGGAAATCGTCAGCCCGAACTCGTAGGGGAAACTCGGCGGCGCCACTTCGCCAGTCCGTTCGTGAGTCATTTCTCCTTCCCCCTGATCGTACACCACTTCGACCAACGGCTTGGCCCCCTCGACGGCCGAGCCCCCGATCGTCTTGCCGGCGAATCGAGGATCCTCCTTGCGACCGACCTGGGAGAAAAATGCCGCCAGATGGTAGTACTGATCCTGGGTCCAGCGTTCGAAGGGATGATCGTGGCACTTATTGCAGTTAAACCGGACCGCCAGGAACAAGTGGGTCGTGTTTTCCACCAAGTCATCCGGCGAGCGCATCGTCTTATAGTAGGCCGCCGGAGGATTCTCCATGGTGGAGCCACTGGCGGTGATGATGTCATGTGCAAAACGATCGTAGGGAAGATTTCCGGCGACCGCGTTCTTGATCCAGTTGCGAAGGGCCACCGAACCCTCCTCTCCCAGGAACTTGCGGTTGACCTGCAGCAGGTCCGACCACTTGTTCGTCCAGAACTCGACAAATTCCGGACTTCCCACCAACCGGTCCACCAACTCCCCTCGTTTCACTTGAGTCTCCCGAGGATCATCGAGAAACTGACGGACGTCGTCTGCCGATGGGGGCAATCCCGTCAGATCCAAGTAAACTCGGCGCAGGAATTCGTCATCCGAGCAGAGATCGCTGGGCAAGATCTTCATCCGTTCCAGCTTTTCGTAAACGAACTGGTCAATGTAATTGAACGTTTCCGGCTCCTCCCAGACGAATCCGGAGCGGTCTCCCATAACGGTCAGCGTGGTGGCGACATAGGCCCCTTCGTATCGAACCAGGACGGGAGCCTCGCCTCGGCGAAGCATGCGAAGAATAGCACCCTCCTCGGCCTCCACGATCTCGATGTCGCCACTTTCCACAAAGG
>JBJHCD010000009.1:0-21221 GCA_050485845.1 Pirellulaceae bacterium
GCACGCCTCCCCATGGCGACGCCTGGTATGCCGCCAAGTATCAGGTGGCCGAACTGTTATGGAAGTCGGGACGGGGGGAAGAGGCAGCCAAGCTGATTCGATATCTGCGGATCACCTCGCCGCTTCCGACCAGCGACTGGAGTGACCGTTTTGAAGAATTGCTGAAAAAGTGCGCGTCGTAAGCACGCGACTCACTCCAGATGCCGGACTTCATCGGCAGTTAGGAACCCGTCACTGTTGCGGTCCAACTGCTGAAATAGTTCATCGTCCCCTGGAAATTCCTCACGGCTGACCTCGCCGTCTCCATTGCGGTCCATGGCTTGGAACCAGCCCGGCGAATTCGCCACGGGGGCAGTAGGAACCGGCATCGAGGAAAAAGCCTGGACCATCGGATCAAAAGGCCCGCGACTGAAGACCAGCAGCAGTGATTCGGGGATGTCGCTTGGATGAAGTTCATTCCGGCCGGCCGGAATGAAGGACTGCAGTCGAGCGGCTGCCTGTCGGATTTCGCGAGGTGTCAAGTAGCCGTCATGATCCTGGTCGAGCAGGGAATACAGCGCGTCGGGCTCAAAGCCGGCTCGAGCTTGAATGGGGACGCTGCCGCTCATCGCGTCTTCCATCCTCTCCATCGGCAGCACCCTATCGGGGATGATCATCGTCAATCGCAATTCCGGAAGGATCAGTATCAGCCGGTCCTCTCGCGAGACAAACTCGGTTCCCGCTTCTTCGAGCCACGCAGAGAGCGTCAGTACTTCGAAGGCGCGATGAGAACGTTCCTCGAGCTGGCCTCCCGTCGGCTGGGGCAAGTGAAGTGCGATACGGAGATCCGGGGGGAGTGTTTCCCAAGCCGCCATTTCATCCCGTTGCCACTGGCCATCGGCGTTGGCATCGACCTCCTGGAACAGGTCTCGTCCCCCGGGAAGTTGGTCGGCCGTCACCGGTTGTCCCAAGGCGTAGTAATCTTCCAGTTCATGCAGCAAATGACCGGCATCCCGAATTTGGCGAAGCGCGATCAGGCGATCGGGAAGGTTGGGGCGTCGTCGAGTGAGTGGTGGCGGTCCCTCGGCATCCCCCTGCCGAAAATCTTCCGCCCGAAACAGCTGACTTCCGTCGGCATCGTAACGAGCCAACATTTCGGCGGCCTGCTGAATTTCGTCGGCGTCCAGCCGTCCGTCCCCGTTCTGATCGAGTATCCTTCCCACCGGTGCGTCCGATCGCTGTGCCTCCTCGTAAAAGTTGGCGATCCGCAATTGAATCAGCCGACTCTCGTCCGTGGTCTGTTCGGTCGGTACCACGAAGTCGAGGATCAAGGGACGCTGCCGAGTGAGCAGGAGAAGGCGTTCCGCCTTGTCACTCCACTCCGACTCCGCTCGCCAATCCTTTTCGGTCCTTTCGCCACGGTTATGATCGATTGAGTCTTCGGCCGCCTCGACTCCATCGGCCAGCCCGTCCGCTTCGACTTTGGAGTCTAGTTCCCGTTCTCGATCCAGTTCTCGTTCTCGATCCAGTTCTGGCTCGGCTTGCACTGTGACTTTCTCTTGAAGCTCCACGTCTTCGGTAACCGCCACTTGCGGTGGGGTCGGCTGTTGATCGGCCACGGGAGGAACCTCGCGCGAGCAACCGGCGCAGATCAGGGCCATTAGTCCGAAGATGGATGCCGGCCGGCATCGCCCCCCAGGTCGATCCAGACGGAGCTTCCTATGCGGATTGGATTCGGGCGGGCCGATCGGACTTTGCCGGAAGGTTCGATATTGTCGAGTCATGATAGCGCGTCGTGATCGGGCCATGGAGTGGACATGTTGGAGTAGCTTCCGAGTCAAGACGGTGCGAAGTTTCAAGGTCAAGGAACGACGAAGTCGGGAGGTGTCGCGGTCAGGAGGTGACGTATTCTGGAGGTGACGCGGCCTGAAGGTGACGCGGTCAGGAAGTCAGAATGTTTCGAATCGGAGCCCCCTCCGCAATTCTGATGGGACGTCCCAGTTCCGTATAGTTTTCTGATGCCGGATCGACTCCCAGCGCCGTACAGAGAGTCGTCAGGACATCTCCGATGCTGACCGGGTCGGCAATCACCTCGCGGCCGTCGGCGCTGGTCGCGCCATGAATCGCCCCTCCTTGAATGCCTCCACCCGAAAAGACGCAGGACCAGGCCTGAGGATAATGGTCACGACCTGCCTCTGTATTGATGGTGGGGGTTCGACCGAACTCTCCCATCCAGAGGATCGTCGTTGAGTCCAGGAGTCCACGGTCTTGCAAGTCCTCCAGTAGAGTGCTCCAGCCGGCGTCAAGTTCTTCGCTGAGGTTGCGAACCGCGGGGAAATTGTCGACGTGCGTATCCCATGCAACCCCCTGATTCCCTCCCAGCGAAACCTCGACGAACGGCACGCCTCGTTCAACCAATCGGCGAGCGAGCAGGCAACCTTGACCGAAGATTCCCGGGCCGTAGCGACGTCGCAACGATTCCGGTTCGTCATCCAGTTCGAAGGCCGATGCCGTTTCGCTGTGCATGAGCTGAATGGCTTGGCGATGGACTGAATCCTGGGCTCGGGCAGTGCTGGTGGCGCGAGTGGCCCGAAAGTCGGTTTGAAGATCTCGCCACAGTTCCGTTCGCGCCTGAAGACGGGCTGCCGAAAGGGATGTGGAGGGGCGGAGGAATTCGAGACCCAGGCGAGCCAGTGGAGGCGACGAATCGCTTTCGATTCCGATTCTGTTTTCATTTTCGTCTTCGTCTTCGCGATCGCCGACAAGGCGCTCTTCATCCACACTGGATGACTCCGCAGGTTCGCCAGGGCCGGGAGGCTCGGCTCGGACCATGGCCGGCGCGAACTGGGGACCCAGAAATCCGGCGTTCAGCGGACCGGGTGTTTGAAATGGATGGTCGCCGATTTGAACATAGGAGGGCAATTCGGCGTGCAAACCGCCCATCTGCTTGGCCAGGGAAGCACCGATGGTTGGGTATCGAACCGGCCCTCCCGGAGTCTGTCCCGTCCGCACCAAGTAAGTTCCTCGTTCGTGGTCACCTTCACGCGTCTGCAGACTACGAATGATGGCCAAGTGTTCCCCCCACTTCGCCAACTTGGGCAAGTGCTCGCTGAACCGCATTCCCGGAATTCGAGTCGCTGTTTCGGAAAAGAGACCACCATTCGCATGCCCCGGCTTCATGTCGAAGGTGTCCAGTTGACTCGGTCCCCCGGGCATCCAGAGGAGAATGCAGTGACGCCGGCGAGCTGGATGATTGCCGAGTTGATTGGCGAGCGCCGGCAAGAAGCTGCCACTCGCGCCCATGCCCAGTAGTCCCAACGCCCCCTGCCAGAGCATCCGGCGCCGACTTATCTGGCGCCGATTAATCCGGCCGGCAGAAGCGACCTGCGGAAAGCTCTTGGCCATCGTTCCACTCCTTTTCTTGGTCTTGGTCTTTGCCTTGAACCTTATCCTGGGCCTTAATGATTCAGCAGAAACTCGGCACTGTTCAATATCGCCCACAAGATGTCTCCCAAGCCGTCCAACTGCTGGTCGGAGGGGAGCGAGTCCAGATAGGAGACCCAGCGGGCTCGTTCGATATCCGTGGGAAAACGGCAGAGCGTGGCGAGTAGAATGATGTCCAATCGCTCACTTGTGGAGAACATCGGCGCGGAAATGGCTTGGAGCAGGCGACTTTGCGATGGTTCCGTCATGGCGGTCATGGTCGGACCATTCATCAGGAGCAGTGCCTGTGGCAGCCCGGACTGATAGTCGTCGGGGGACTGATCTCCCCTGGGCATCCGAAAGAGAAACGCCAGTCGCTGGGGATCTCGCAGTGGATTCGATAGTCGGCTGCTTCTGAGGTCGGGATCTCCCAGGAACCCGATTCCCCGCTGAAAACAGTTATAGAGCTGCTCGGCTCCCAGCGGCTTCGGCTGCATTCGAGCGAACAACTCCGGAGGAGGTTCCGTTTCATCCGGCGGAACCTCGCTACTTCGCTGGTACGCCTTGGTATGCAGGATCACTCGAAACAGCTTCCGCAGATCGAATTCCGCCTCGACAAAAAACTCGGCCAACTCCTCAAGCAACTCGGGATGACTCGGAGGGTTTCGCGGCCCGTGGTCATCAATCGGGTGAACCATTCCTCGCCCGAACAACTGGGCCCAGACGCCATTCACCGCGGCTCGAGCCAAATAGGGGTTATCCCGGGAGGCAAGCCAGATGGCAAGCTGGGCGCGTCGCGTCCCAAACTCGCTGTCGGGAACGTCGATGCCCCCCGGAAATCGCGGTGGCGCGATCTCCTCGCTCTCTGGTAGTCGGACTTCCCCTTCCAATCGATCACGCACGCGAACCATTCCCATGAACGTGGGATCGGGAGGCTGTTCCAACTGAGCAAAGAACGCGGCGTAGCTCCAAAAGTCTCGCTGCGTCCAGTGATCGAAGGGATGGTCGTGGCATTCGGCACATTCCATCTGGACTCCCAGGAAGATGCGGGCCGAACTGGCGGCCAATTTTTCCGGCCGCAGTTCGAGTGCCGTGTAATAGAGCGCGGGGCCGGACCGCCCATCCCCCTGGGCCACGAGAAATTCCGCCACCAAGTTGTCATAACGGAGATTCCGCAGGAATTGCTCCCGCAACCAGTTCTCCAGCCCGATCGCATTTTCGATGTCGCTCTGTTGGACGTTCCCCGCCAAGAGCCGGTTACGCCATAGCACCGCGAGATGAGCGGCAAAGAGCGGAGAATCGAGCAACTGATCGATCGCTCGGCGTCGTTTGTCGGGAGCGGAATCAGCCAAGAAGTAACGCGTGGCGGTGATCGGGGGGAGATTTCCCGTCAGATCGAGATGCAGGCGGCGGAAGAATTCCGAGTCGCTGCTGAGTCCCGCCGGCGCGATTCCCGCCTCCTCCCATCGCTGAGCCAACCGCTGGTCGATGAGGCGGGAAAAATCGTCCGTCGCGGAGTCCGCCACCGAGGGGGAACCTTCACTCCAGGCCCATGCTCGGCTGGTCTCCAGGCCTTTCGGAACTCCCAGGATTCCGAGGGTTCCAGCACAAATAGTAAGCAACACCCGCCGCCACATAAGTCACCACGTGGGAAATGACGATGGCCAGAAGCCGGTCAATCGGCCCATTTCTAGCGTTATAGCAGGGAACGGGCCGTCACGCGAATGAAAGCACGGTGCTCGCGGAATGTCGCGATGGCACCGAGCCACAATGTGCGGCAACGATGCGGCTTTAGATGGTGATCTGGCGATTCCGAGCGGTTACGTCCCATGTCGAGGCAACTCGGTGATCCCGAACCACCCAGGCCGATTGATGGAGGGCCGAAGTGGGGCAGACATGCCGCGGGATGGCCAGCACGGCATCCCCCGGCTGAAACTCACCCGCTCGGTCCGTTTCCAGCACCAGATGTTCCTCGTTGTGAAGCACTTCCCGCGCGTCGGGGAGATCGGGAAAGAGTAGGCGACTTCCCACCGGGGGATCGGCGGCGACCGCTTTGTTTCCCAGATCCAATGTCAGCCGCTGGGGAGTGGGGCGGCTGATGACTCGAGTCAGCAGCAGGGCGGCCGGAACGAATTGCAGGTCGGGAAAGATCCCCGCATAGCCGGCGTCGTGGAAGATCACCGTTCCTGGGCTCAGTTCCAGCGTGGGGTCCTCCTTGGCCGCGAAGATCGGAAACGACCCGGTTCCCCCGGCGAGAATGCTCGGGACGGAGAGTCCTTCTTTCACCAGCTGGTCTCGAAACTTCGTGACATCGTCCCAGATGGCATCCACGGCCGCTGTCCGCTCGTCCAACGGCGTCTGATGATTTTGTCCGTCGTACACATGAAGACCGGCCGGCCGAATCCCCGGCAGTTCGCTGAGGAGCCGATAGAGTTCGGCCGCGGAATCTCCGACTGGGACCCCGGTGCGATGCTGGCCCGAGTCGATATCGAGAAGCACCCCGATCTGTAGCCCCGCCGAGGTCATGGTCTGGCTAAGCTGCCGCAGTGGACCGGAATGGTCGCCAGTGACAGCAAACTGGATCCCCGGATATTTCAGCAGAAACTTTTCGGCTCTCGTGATGCTGGGGCCGACCAGGTTGTAGGCCAGGACAATGTCACGGACGCCCGCGTCGGCCAGCATCTCCGCCTCGGCAAACGTGGCACACTTGTGTTTGACAATTCCGGCCTGCAATTGCATCTCGACGACGGCCCGCATCTTATGCGTCTTGCAGTGAGGACGCAGTCGAGCGGCCGAACCGGCAATTCGAATCATCTCTTGCAGGTTCTGCTCGACCAGCTCCTGAAACACAACCAATCCAGGGGACAAGATCTCGTCCGCATTGTCAATTTGATATCGGGCATCCATGGGCTGTTCCAATGAAATCTGTATCGATTGGGATGAAGTGGCCGGGAGTGGACGTTGCCGAACATCGCGAGCCAGCCGGCCTATTCCAGCTCGCGTTCATCCGCTGATTCAGGTATTCGGGGTGGCCATCGACTCGTACTCGACATCGCGGTACTTGTAACACTCACCAGGAGGAGCGTCGCCGGTTCGTGGTCCATCGCCACCAACGAGCCAGCGGCGAGGCCAGCATGGCGGTGACCAACAGGAAGATCATGACCTGACAGATCGGGCGTTGGAAGAAGGGGAGCAGGCTTCCTGACTCCTTGATCAAGCCGACTCGGAGGTTCTCCTCCAGTACGGGGCCGAGAATCATGCCGAGGATCAGGGGAGCGACCGGGACCTTGGCCCGCTCCATGCCGAATCCCAATAGCCCAAAAGCAAAAACAACATAGATGTCGAATACTTCCTGCTTCAGGGCATACGCCCCGACCACGGAGAACACGACGACGCCCGTAAGAATCAGACTACGCGGCATCCGCATCATCCAACTGAAGGCCTTGATCGCCAGGATGCCCGCGGGGATCAGGAGCAGTTGAGTGACCAGAGCGATGTTGAAGATCATTCTCAGTTGCTCGGCATTCTGCTCGAACAACGCCGGTCCGGGGCGAATGTCGTGCATCAGGAGAGCCCCCAGCACAATCGCGGTGACGGCATCCCCCGGCACGCCGAAGACCAAGGCCGGAATCCAGGCTCCTCCCACGGCGGCGTTGTTGGCGCTGGTGGGAGCCACGACGCCTTCGGTCGTGCCGGTCCCAAATTCCTCGGGAGTCGCCGAGGTCTTCTGTCCCACGCCATAGGCGGCCCAAGCAGCAATATCCGCGCCGGCACCGGGCAGGGCACCCACGAATGTTCCAATGACCGACGATTGCAAGACCACTCGCCAGTGCCGAATCAGTTCACCCATCGTCCGGCGCCAGGGAAGCGTCACCTGGATGCTTCGTCGTTCATCGCGACTCGACCCGGAATGGAGGTTTCGAAACACTTCGGCCAACCCGAATAGACCGATCATCGCCGGGATGAAGTCGATGCCGCTGAGCAGTTCCAGGCGTCCACCCGTGAAACGTGGAGCCCCAGAGACGATATCTTGCCCCACGGTGGCCAGCAGGACTCCCAATGTTGCCGAGGCGATTCCCTTCGCCGTGCTTCCCTGGCTGACCAGCGCGCTGAGACTGAGGCCGAGCACGCCGAGCCAGAAGTATTCGAAGTGACTGAAAGTCAAGGCGAATCGAGCCAGTTGGGGCGCGATCAGAATCAGCAGGGTCACCCCGATCAATCCGCCGATCGATGAACAGAACAGATCCAACAGGAGGGCCAAGCCTCCCTGACCTCGGCGAGCCAACTGATGACCGTCCAACGTGGCGGCCGCCGAGGCGGGGGTCCCCGGAATCCGCAAGAACGTGGCCGGGATATCTCCCGCGAAAATGGCGGTGAAACTGACCCCGATGATCATGGCCAGTCCCGCCGTCGCGCCCAAGTGAAATGTGAGCGGCAGGATCAACGCCACGGCCATGGTGGCCGTCAGGCCCGGAGTACTCCCCACAAACACGCCGAACAACATCCCCAGCATCCAGGGAATCAAGATGGAAGGGTGGAATAGTTCGAACATCTCCCGCCTTATCCGAGGGCCTGCTATTTCAACCAACCGAAGCAAAAGGGGCATGATCGCCAACACCCGTCGGGGTGCAGTCGGATTCTTACAGAGCGACAGGGGATCGTCGAGTCGGTAGAGGACCGTTTTCTTGAGCTTTCCCCCACGTCGGACTCCTTGGTGGCGAGAGCGGGTTGCCAAGCCTCCGGGAATCGGTCAACGTGTTGGATGTCGGGTCAAGAGAGCCTCACGGCAAATCGCAGTCGGTCCGATCCGTTTAAAGCTTTGTTTGCAGCTTCATTTGAAGTCTCGTTTCCAACTTCAACTTCTCCAGCTTATTTAACTACTTGCCGAGTTTTCACCATGACGTCCGCTCCCCCCCAGAATGTCGTCGAATTGGAAGAGCACCTGAGTGAGCCGAGCCCGGCGGCCGTGGAGACGATGGCTCAATTGTCCGGCGATCTGATCCTCCTCGGCGTGGGGGGGAAAATGGGACCCAGTCTAGCTCGGATGGCTCGGCGTGCTGACGAGTTGGCTGGAAAGTCACGCCGCATTATCGGCGTCAGTCGCTTCTCGAATCCCCAATCACGCCGCGATTTGGAGAAATGGGGAGTGGAAACCGTCGCCTGCGATTTGCAGGACGAGCAAGCTTGGGAGCGCTTGCCCGACGCGGAGAACGTGATTTACATGACGGGGTTCAAGTTCGGGGCCTCCACGGCGCCGGATCAAACCTGGGCCATGAACTGCTACCTGCCGGCCCTGGTCTGTCGCCGTTTCCAAGGAAGCCGGATTGTCGCCTTCTCGTCGGGAAACGTCTACGGCATGGTTCCGGTGGAAAGCGGCGGTTCACGGGAAACGGACGCCCTGAATCCCGTGGGGGAATACGCGATGACCGCCTTGGGACGGGAGCGAATGTTCGAATACTTCTGTCGCCGGGACCGGACTCCCGTCCTGCTGCTGCGGTTGAATTACGCCACGGAATTGCGCTATGGTGTACTGGTCGATATCGCTCGGCATGTCTTCACCAGCACTCCACTGGATGTGCGGATGGGCTATGTCAACGTGATTTGGCTGGCGGATGCCAATGCCATGACGATCGCCGGTTTGGCCCATGTGACCTCCCCCGCGCGGATCGTCAACCTGGCGGGAGAACCGATCTTGAAGGTTCGCGACGTGGCCGAGCGGTTTGGAGAGATCTTCCAGCGACCGGCGATCTGCCGAGGAGAAGAGTTGGACGAGGCGCTACTGAACTGCGGCAAGTCCGGCGCTGATTTGCTGGGAGCACCCCGGATGAATATCGACACCTTGATCGAGTGGACCGCCGACTGGATCGCTCGAGGAGGCGAGGATCTCGGCAAGCCGACACATTACGAAGTGGTCGACGGCAAATTCTAGATGGAGCCGCCCGCTGCCCGGCATGTTATCCGGCACGCTGAAGCGGGCAAAGTTCATCGCGAACCGCGTCGATCGTATAGGCATCGATGATCGATAGTTGCTGCCCGGCGCCGGCCAATAACGCCCAGTCCGCCAGTTGCGTGACTTGGCGGGGAATCCCCTGCGTAATGTAGTGCAGTCGCTCCATGGCCCCTCGCTCGAAAATAGCTCGCGTTGCCCCGGCTCGACCCAGCGACTCCTCCAGAAACGCAATCGTCTCCTCCAAGGTCCAGGGCCCGAGTTCCACGCGTAGCTCACTTCGCTCCAGCAATGGCTCGTCACAAAGATGTTGACGCCGAGGATTGCCCGTCAGGATGAAGGTGGTGCAGTTCTGGCCGGGCGAGTCTTGCTGCAGGAGACGCAGTAAGATCGAGGCAAGCGACGAGTCGGCTCGGTCGAAATCGTCCACCATCACGATCCGTTGGGTCCCCAAGCGACGCTCGACCGCCAAGATCCCCAGAATTCGGTTCCACAACTCACCCACCGTCATCCGTGCCCCGGGATTGAGTCCCAAGCGGACGGCAATCTCCCAGAGGAAATCGTGACTGGACAAAGCCACGGGTGAAAGAACCGAAACGGTCTTGCCTTGATTCCGCAGCTGACCCGCCAGGAATTGCAGGAGTAACGTCTTGCCAACGCCCGCTTCACCCCACAAGATACCGAGTCGCCTGCGCTGGTCGATCAGAAACTGGAGGCGAGCGTGTGCTTCGTCCAGCGTCTCGCCCCGGTAGATGAATCGAGTCGGAGGGGGACTTCCGAAAGGTGATTCGATCAAACCCCAGTAGGTTTCGACCATCCGTGGAACCCTTCGAACTCAAGTGGATCAATGCGGGATATCGACGCGGAACCGAGTGGTACGCCGGCAAGGTCGGGGATACGGGGCGCGTGGGTCTGGACCCCACCCCCCCGATGCTGACTCCCAGCCTGCCTCGTCCGTCCCTTTCATCGGCATAATCCGACCGTTGCTTCACTTTCACATTCCGAGACTTGGCCAATGACTCTTGGCAGCCGAACCCTGCTTCGCCGCTTTTTCTCCGAGACGCCGCTGGCGAGTGGAGCCGTTTGGTTGGAGGGAGACGAAGCGCAACATCTACTGAAAATCCTTCGAGCGCGCCAGGGCGACGAGGTTCTGTTGTTCGATGGTCGAGGGGGAGAGTGGGTGGCTCGGGTGGCGAAACGGGAGCGGAATCGGGCCGAGCTGGAATTGTTGGAACACCGTGACGTGGAGCGAGAATTGCCCTTCTCCCTGCACTTCGGAGTGGCTCTCCCCAAAGGAGACCGGCAAAAATGGCTGGTGGAAAAACTGGTGGAACTCGGCGCTAGCTCCCTCACCCCGTTGGTGACCACGCGAGGGGTGGCCGCTCCAAGTTCTGGGGCGCTCGACCGACTACGAAGAGGGGTAATTGAAGCCTCCAAACAATGCGGCCGTAACCGGCTGTTGGAAATCCGCTCTCCCTTGGAATGGGCCACGTTTTGCAGCCAAGTTGCCGATGGAGAACAAGCGTTTGTCGCTCATCCGTCACGTCCTGGAGTGACGAGTCGGCTGCCGGTCGAGCTCTTTTCCGAGGGAACACGGGACAGTGTGGTGGCCGTGGGGCCCGAGGGGGGATTTACCGATGAGGAGCTGGAAGAGGCTCAAAAGTCTGGCTGGCAGTGGGTCAGTCTCGGCCCTCGCATCCTCCGAGTCGAAACCGCTTGTTTGGCACTCGCCGCCATCGCTTCCGGCACGCAGAGGTAGATGGCACCACCCAGATCGAGGCTGATTGGAATTTCCTGCCATTTGGCGTCCAAAGTCGCATCGACGTTCCGGATCCGCTATATTGAAGCTACCTCCCTCCTCCGGACTGCTTACGCCGATTGCGTTCCCACCTTGCCGAGTTTCCAGTCCATGAATAGTCGCGAAGTCTTGCCACCGGTATTCCGGGGCCGCCTCTGGACCTTGTGTGGTCAATCCGTTTCGTTCCTGACGTCTGTCGTTTCCGTGTCGACAGTTTTCTTGGCTCTATCAGCCGGGCAGCTTTCGGCGGCGGATGTCGATTATCTGACCGACGTCAAACCGATTCTCGAACGCTGCTTTGCCTGCCATGGTGCTCTGCAGCAGCAGGGAAGTCTGCGGTTGGACACGGCGGTCTTGATGCGTGAAGGAGGGGATAGTGGACCGGCCGTGGTCCCTGGGAACATCGATGAGAGCCTCCTGATTGATGCCGTGACCGGGGAGGGATTTACGTCTTTCATGCCCCCGGAGGGTGAGGCAACTCGACTGACCGAGGATGAGATCGCGACATTGCGAGCTTGGATTGCCGCGGGAGCCCCCGCTCCCAGTGACGAGCCGACCCCGGGTGACCCGCGTGAACACTGGGCGTTTCAGCCACCGGTTCGTCCCGCGATTCCCATGGCGGAAGATAGCCCCGACTCGGAGGAAACCATCGCGGCCGACACATCGGCCTCTACCGACTCTCAGGACTCTCGCCACGCTTCCCGTTCTTTCAACCCATCCAGCTCGTCATGGGTCCGAACTCCCATTGACGCTTTCGTTCAGGCGAAGCACCAGCAACTGGGGCTCCGGCCGACACCTCCGGCGGACCGATCCGTATTGCTGCGGCGAGTCTACTTGGACCTGATCGGTCTACCTCCCACCGTGCGGGAGCTGGAAGACTTTCTGGCCGACCAGCGACCGGATGCGTATGAGCGGGTGGTGCAGCGGCTATTGGAGAGTCCGCGGTATGGTGAGCGGTGGGGACGTCACTGGATGGATGTCTGGCGATATGGTGATTGGGCCGGATACCGCGATGAGATTCGAGAGAGCCAGTACCATTTGTGGCGTTGGCGGGATTGGATTGTCGAATCGCTGAATGCCGACCGTCCCTATGACGAAATGATTCGCGAGATGATCGCGGGGGATGAACTCGCACCGACTGATACCGACGTGCTGCGGGCCACCGGGTATCTAGGGCGGAACTGGTACAAGTTCAATCGCAATGTCTGGCTCGACAATACGGTCGAGCACAGTGGCAAGGCTTTCTTGGGGCTGACGTTCAACTGTGCTCGCTGTCACGACCACAAGTACGATCCGATTTCGCATCGGGAGTACTTTCAGATGCGAGCGATTTTCGAGACGCATGATGTTCGGTATGACCCGGTTCCGGGCGAACCGGATCTTACGAAAAATGGACTGGCCCGCGTCTTCGACAAGCGACTCGAAGACCCCACCTACCTCTTCATTCGCGGCAACGAGGCGCGACCCGACAAGGACCACCCGCTTCCTCCGGAACTGCCCGAGTTGTTTGGCGAGCGGCTGGAACCGGAATCGATCGAGTTGCCGGTGGAGAGCTACTATCCGGCACTGTTCGGCTTTCTGGCCCAGCAGGCTCGGCAGGCGAAAAACGATCAGCTCGCGGCCGCTCGAGCAAACTGGGAGCAGGAAGGGAAGCCCGTCGCCGTGGAAGCGTTGGACCGTCTCCTGCAACCAGACGAAGTCGAAGCTGAAGCTGAAGTCGAAGCTGAAGTCGAAATCCAGGGAGAGCGAGAGGGAGAGGGAGGCACTGAAAGTCTTGCGAAGCAGCTTGAGCAGGAGAAGCTGGTTCGATTGGTCGAGTTGGCCGAGGCGGAACTGCAGTCGTTTGAAGCTCGGTTGATTGCCGAGCGGGTCAAATATGGCGTGGAGTCGGGTGACGCGGCATCCTTGTCGGCCTCGGCCAGTAGCGCCGAGCGGCAAGTGACGGCGATCAAGTTGCTGGTCGCCGCCCTGGAAGCTCGGCAGCAACTCCATGCCGCTCGACAAGCCGCGGCCGATGACGAAGCGGCTGGTAACAAGGTGGCTGAAGCCGAGTCGAAACTGGCGGAAGCCACCAATGCCTGGCGCGAGGCCGAGCAGCGACGGAGTGAACCGGGAGAGGACTACTCCCCGCTGGGTGAGATCTATCCTTCTCGTTCATCGGGTCGGCGGCTGGCACTGGCACGCTGGATCAGTGGGCGCGAGAATCCGTTGACTGCCCGCGTCGCCGTGAATCACATTTGGGCGAGGCACTTCGGGCAACCGCTGGTCTCGACGGTGTTCGACTTCGGGCTCAACGGCCAGCCTCCCACGCATCCGGAACTGTTGGATTGGCTGGCGGTGGAGCTGATGGACAACGGCTGGCGGATGAAGCCAATTCATCGCCTGATCGTGCTGTCGGCGACCTATCGCCAGGGGAGCGGGTCGCCCGACGAGCAACTCGACCCCGATCCCCGCTCGATCGACCCTGACAATCGCTGGTTGTGGCGAATGAACAAGCGGCGAATGGAAGCGGAAGTGGTGAGGGATAGTCTGCTGGCCGTGGGTGGCTCCCTGGATGGGACGATGGGTGGCCCTGAGATCGACCAGGATCAAGGGGAAGTCATTCCCCGCCGCAGCATCTATTTCCGTCACGGCAAAGAGAAAGAGATGTTGTTTACGAAAGTGTTCGACGGGCCGGGGGTCTCGGAGTGCTATCAGCGCGGAGAGACGATCGTCCCTCAACAATCCTTGGCGCTGGCCAACAGCCCGTTGGCCAAGGCACAGTCCCGCCGTCTCGCAGCCCAGATCGTCGAGGAACTGGGGCCAGGAGATGACGCGGCACTGAATGAGGCGGCACTGAATGAGGCGGCACTCAACGACGCATCACAAAGCATCTCAGCACCTAATGACACCGCACCTAGTGACACCGCACTCAACGACACAGAGTTTATCGAACGGGCGTTTTGGAGGATCTTATCCCGCCGACCTGACGACGAGGAGCGGAGGGTTTGCCATGAGTTTCTCGTCGATCAGGCGAGCCTGTTGGCCGATACTTCCAGCTTGACTCCCGTCCGTGTCGGGGAGGCCGCGCAGGTGGCTCCCGCGGAGAGGGCCGACCAGCGAGCCCGAGAGAACCTGATTCACGTGCTGCTGAACCACCACGACTTTGTCACGATTCATTAAGCTCCAGTCAAAGGAAGATCTGATGTGGAATGATCATGCCCGACAGCCTCGCCGAGCTTTCCTGGCTGACACGAGCAAGGGTTTGGCCGGATTGGCCTTGGGAACGCTGCTTCAGCAGGACGGGATTGTCCGCGCCGGGGAGCATTCGGGAGGGCCGCCGACGGGGCTTCCGCACTTTGCTCCGAAGGCCAAGAGCGTCATCTGGCTGTTCATGGTGGGGGGCACCAGTCAGATGGAGAGCTTCGACCCGAAGCCGGAATTGAATGTGCATGGTGGGAAGTCGTTCGAGGAGACGCCCTATCAGCACCTGCTGGAATCTCCGTTGGTCAATCAGAATCTTCGGGAATTGATTGCCGGCCTTCATCAGGTGCGGCAGACGATTTACCCCTTGCAGGTCGGTTACAAGAAACATGGACAGAGCGGCGTGGAAGTCTCCGACTGGTGGCCCCATCTGGCCACCTGCGTGGACGACATGGCGATCGTCCGTTCCATGTGGACCACCGACAACAATCATGGTGCTCAACTCCAGTTCCACACGGGGCGTCATGTTCTGGAAGGGTTCTTTCCCACAATTGGGTCCTGGGTGCACTACGGGCTGGGCGCGCTGAACGAGAATCTTCCCCAGTTCGTGGTGATGGGGACGCCGATCGCCGATTGTTGCGGGGGCATGGGGGCCCATGGGGCCAATTACCTCGGCCCGTTGCACGACGGCGTTCAGTTGGCAACCGACCCCAAAAACCCACTCCCCTTCGCCGGTCCGGGAGGGGATGTGTACGCCGAGGAACAGGCGAGGCAATTCCAACTGCTGGATCGATTGAACCGGGTTGCGGCGGAGCGTGATCCGGAGGACGCGCAACTGGCCGCCCGCATCAAGTCGTACGAGTTGGCCTATCGGATGCAGATGGCGGTGCCGGAAGTGGTGAACTTCCGGGACGAAACGGCCGTGACGCGGCATCTGTACGGTCTGGATCAAGACACAACGCGTGAGTTCGGCCAGCAATGCCTGACGGCCAGGCGATTGGTGGAGCGCGGCGTGCGGTTCATCCAGATCTTCCATGGCAGTAATGGAGGAGCGGGGGCATGGGATGCCCATTCCAATCTCAAGTCGGGCCACGGTACGCTCTGTGGGCAGGTCGATCAACCGATTGCCGCCCTGATCAAAGACCTGAAACAGCGTGGATTGCTGGACGAAACGCTCGTCGTTTGGGGGACGGAATTCGGACGAACTCCCGGGGCGGAGAATTCCAACGGTCGCGACCATCATCCCTACGGATTTTCCATCTGGATGGCTGGTGGAGGCATTCGCGGGGGCGTGGTCCATGGAGCAACAGACGAATTGGGCTTCCACGCCGTGGAAAACCGGCATTATGTGACGGACATTCACGCCACCATCATGCACCAATTGGGACTCGACGCCCGCCGGTTGGAGATCCCGGGCCGCAAACGTCTCGAAATGGACTACGGTCACCCGATGCGAGAAATTCTCCTTTAAAACGGTCCTGGCTGGGACTGGAATCCGCCCGAGGTAGGGAGTAACCTACGGTGCTACTCCTTCCCCCTTTCCAGTCCGGCGAGGCAACCATGGCTTATCAAATTCGGCAATTGAAACTGGGTGGCGTTCTTGATCAAGCGATCGCGATCACCAAGGATCACTTCGGAGTGCTCTTTCAGATCCTCCTCTTTCTCTGGATCCCGTATCACTTGATTTCGGGGGCCATCAACTTGTCGCTCCAGCCCACTGTCGGTACGCAAGCGACTCCCGAAGAGTTGATGCGGGCCAATCAGCAGTTCATGAACAATCTGCCCATCATTTTTGGGTTAGGTATCATCGGAGCATTGATCATTCTCCCGCTGACGAATGCGGCGGTGATCCATGCGGTGGCACAGAAGTATCTGGGAAACCCAGTCACCGCCGGCGAGGCGATTCAAAAGGGGGTCAGCAAGATTGTCCCCCTCGTCTGGACATCGATCCTCATGGGGCTGGCGATCCTGGGGGGACTTTTCCTGTTCATTATTCCCGGAATCCTGTTTGCTCTCTGGTTCGGGTTGGCGCAGCATGTGGTGGTCGTGGAGGGAGTCAGTGGTGCCAAGGCTTTGGGACGTAGCAAAGTCCTGGTCCGCCCCTACCTGGGGACATTCTTGATTCTCGGATTCCTTCTGGCAATTATCGCTGGCCTCGTGTCCAGCGTCGCGGTGATGGTTCCCCAGCCTCACGTCCAAATGATCGTGCAAGTTCTCTTGCAGGCTGCATTGACGCTCTTTTCCACCGCGGCGATGGTCGTCTTCTATTTTTCCTGTCGCTGCGGCGTCGAGAATTTTGATCTCGAACATCTGGCGGCTTCCGTCGGGAGTGACCAAGGCAAGCCGCCGGTCCTCGATACCCCGTTCCAGAACGAGTAGTTGAGTGGGGACCGGCATGCCGCTTTTCGCCTCGCTTCCTTCGCCCGAGACGATTCGGCAAAAGGCCGAGGAGGTCGTCGCGCGGCCTGACTACCAGCTTGATACCCAGCTTGACCCCGAGTCACTCGGGCTCTGGATTCGACTGCTGCTGTGGCTGCTGACGCCGCTGCGTTGGCTCTTCCGCTCGATGGAAGGGATGCCGGACTTCCTGCGCTGGATCGTCGTCATTACGTTGACCATCATCCTAGTGCTGCTGCTGGCGCATATCGTCTGGACTTTCATCCGGGCGGTACGCGGGACACCTCGGCGGCGTTTCGTCCAACAGTCGCGCGGCCAGGAACAAACCGTCGAGCATTGGGAGCAAGAGGCGCGGAATGCCGCTTCCCGCGGGGATTTCATCTTGGCCGTGCGTTACCTGTTTCTCGCCTCGTTGCGGCGAATTGAACGAGCGGAGAAGCGGAAACTGAGACGCGGCATCACGAATCGTGAACTCATCCGCCGGTACCGAGCGTCTCCGCTGTGCGAGCCACTGAACTGCATGGTGGAGACGATTGAGCTGAAGTGGTACGGTCATGAGACCTGCCGGGAGATAGACTTTGAGAGATGCCGTGAGGAGTATGCCCGGGTCTGCAGTTTGATCCCCGCCTTGCAAGGGGACTCGGCGACCGAGGGGACATCGGTCACGCGCGACCAGAACGACCGGAGGGATCATGCCCTCGGTACGTAGCCTGATTATTCTCTCGGTCACCGTACTGGTGATCTCGCTGGTCGGCGCCAGTCTCTCCCTGCTGCGACCTCCCGATTCCGGTGGAACGGGGCGTGACTCGTACGGCACGCGGGGGTATGGATTTCGAGCGATCTACGAGGTCCTGAGCGAACTGGACGTGACCATTAACCGTCACCTGGCTCCTCCCAAGCCCGACCTGGACGCGGCGACTCTGGCCCTGTTGGCGCCCGACGCTCGCCTGGTCGATGTCAATCCGACCTACCTCCAGTCGCTCGACCCCTGGATTCGTCAGGGAAGACGACTCGTCGTCGCCCCAGTCCCGTATTCCGACATTCTTCGGTCGATGGTTCTGAGGGATGACTTCGACTCGGAGAAAAGCATTACTTCGATTCTCGGGCTGGACGATGTCGAGCTGGAAACTCGGTATTCCCTTCCTCCCGAGCAGCGAATTCAGCGCCGATCGGTGGACTGGGAACTCGATATCGAGTCACTCACCGAGGAGTTTCTGGACGCCTGGTCACGCGAAATCGTGCCCCCTCGCATTGTCGAGGTGCAGCTGGATGGTGCCTTCGCCCCTTGGCGAGACTTCGTTCAGCGGCTTGCCATTCCAGGCGATATCCACCACACGCTGGCCTTGAACCTGGACGAAACGGCCGGAACCATCAGTTACGTTGACGATGAGGGGAACCGAGATTATCTGGCTGCCGTGTATCGTCGCGGCGAGGGGGAAATCGTGGTGGTTTCCGAACCGGAAATGTTCGGCAACCGGCTATTGCCACTGGAGGACAACAGCGTTTGGGCCGCGCATGTACTGGCGGCGAATGGTGGAACGGTGCTCTTGGATGAGTTCTATCACGGGCTCAGTGTCCGCGGAAACCCGCTCTATCTGTTCACTCGTCCCGGATATACCGGGGTGGCTCTGACCCTGCTGCTCCTGGTCGTCATTTATTCGTGGCGAGAGGCGGTTTTGATCGGTCCGACGTTATCGGATGCGAAGACGCAGCGGAGGGACATCCGAGAATACCTGGAGGCCATGGGACAGCTCTATGCTCGGGGGAGTCGCGCTCGGGCATTTCTGATTCGAGAATTGCGAGCGGGGGTACTCCGCTCACTATGCCTTGAGTTCTCACTTCCTCCCGAGACACAGGACGTTCAGCAGATTGCCGACGTGATTGCTCGTCGCGATGCCCCTTGGGGGGAACGGGTTCGAGAGACGATCCAGGAAGTTGACACGGCTCTGCAGTCACGCCACCATTGGACGGAAACGCAAACCATCAACGCCATGCGGAGACTCACAGCGTGTCTTTAATCGACCAGGTTCAATCCATTCGCCAACAACTGGCCAAAGTCATTTTTGGACAAGAGGAGGTGATCGACCTGTCACTGGCTGCCTTGTTCAGTTGTGGACATGTGCTGTTGGAAGGACCTCCCGGGGTTGCCAAGACGCTGCTCGTGCGGACCATTGCCGCCGCGCTTCAGTTGGACTATCGGCGAATTCAGATGACGCCCGACCTGCTTCCCAATGACGTAACAGGGTCGTCGATTTATCGGGATGACACGCGGACGTTCGAGTTCCGTCGGGGACCGATTTTCACCAACTTCCTGCTGGCCGATGAAATCAATCGCTCCTCGGCACGCACGCAGTCGGCATTGCTCGAAGCGATGCAGGAACTTCAGGTGACCTATGATGGAGTAACGCATCCGCTGCCCGAACCGTTTCTCACCTTTGCCACCCAAAACCCGATTGAACAGGAGGGGACCTATCCCCTGCCTCTTGCTCAGCTCGACCGCTTCATGTTCAACATCAAAGTCGCCTACCCGCCGCCGGAGGACGAAGTGCGGGTCTTGGCCACTCACCACGCGACCTCGGGACTCTCCTCTCCCGAGAAGATGCTGGTGGACCGGGTCATGACTCCCGAGGGTATCTTGGAGGGACGGCAGTTGATTCGAGAGACGTTTGTCCGCGACGAGGTCGTTCAGTATGTGCAGCATCTCCTCCAGGCAACTCGCACGGATGATGCCTTGAGCGTTGGAGGGAGCCCCCGCGCGGGCCTGATGCTGCTGATGGGGGCCAAGAGTCTGGCTCGATTTCGCAATCGTGACTTTGTGACCCCCGATGATATCCAGGAGGCGTTCCTTCCCTCGCTCCGTCACCGGGTAATCCTTAGTCCCTCGGTGGAACTTGAGGGGACGACCACGGATGAGGTCCTCTCTCAAGTGCTGGAGATGGTCGAGGTGCCTCGGTGAACTTGTCGCGAGGATTGCTCCGGTGAGCCACGTCAGTCCAACCGAGAAAGAACCGGTCGAATGGGCCTATCGTCCCGGCCCGCGACTCCTTCCCCTGGCCTCGGGGTTGATCGTCGTGGGCCTGTTGGCGTTCCTGCATGGCATCTTTCTCGTGCTGCTCGGACTGCTGGTGCTCGTCCTCCTGGGGCTGGCCTGGCGTGATGCCGAGCGTGCACGGGAGACGTTGCAATCGATCCATGTAACCCGAGAAGTCCCCGTGGTCGTGGGACGGGGACTACCATTTCTGCATGTCATTCATCTCGCCCGAGCGGGAACGGGAAGGGTTTGCGGTGAGGTGCGCGATGTTCTCCCATCGGTCTGTGAACCGAATTGGCTGGCCCATTCCTTCGTGCTGGAGTCTCCCGCTTTCGGCATGGAGCCGATGGATGCACCAAGAGAGTCGAAGGCTCCGAAGCTACCGAATGGCTCCCTGCCGGCGACTTGCCGGCTGGAAACGAAATGCCGCATTCCCATTCGGGGGAGCCATTCGTTCGGCCCGATCTGGATTCGAGTCGAGGGGCCCTGGGGATTGATGGAGGCGCAGCGGCCATTTCCTCTCACCAGCAACATGAAGGTCTTGCCGGAAACGTTCGCCTCCCGGGAGCAGTTGCAGAAGGACCTCGGGGCGCAGCTCATCCTGCTCGACAAGGCCGCGCGATCTCGGGAAGTCGGGAGTGGCACCGAGTTCGTCTCGCTGTTTCCCTTTCGTCAAGGTGACGACCCGCGGCGGATTGATTGGCGAGCCACCGCTCGGCACGGATACCCGATCGTGCGGCGGTTTCAGGTGGAGCGGCATCGTGACGTCTTGATCCTGATTGACAGCGGCCGGCTGATGGGGGCGATGACCGATCGAGGCTCCAAGCTGGACTGCGCGGTCGATTCGGCCCTGAATCTGGCTCGAGTGGTGTTGCACGGCGGCGACCGCTGTGGGATCGGCGTCTTCGATAGTTCCTTGCGTGGCTTCCTGGCGCCGCTGGCGGGCGGAAAAGCACTCGGCAGTCTCGTCGAATGCGTCTACGGCCTGGAGACTAGCTGGCGAGAGACCGATTTTACGCGGATGTTTGCCGAGCTTCAGCATCGGCAGTCGAAGCGTTGCCTGTTGATCGTCCTTTCCGATCTGGGTGATCACGAGACATCCCGGTCGCATTGTGCGGCCTTGGCGAGGCTGAGCCGCCGACACCTGGTCTTGTTCGCGGCATTAAGGACCCCTTTGCTGCGCCGCGTGATTCATCGCGAACCGACCTCGATCATTGAGGGAGCACGGCAGGCCGTCGCCATGCATTTGCTGCGGGATCGTGGCAGGGCACTGAATGCCCTGAAACATGGAGGAATTCATGTGTTGGATGTCGAACCGCAACAGTTGACCTTGCCGCTGATCAATCAGTTCATTGAACTGCGGCAGCGGAATCTGCTTTGAGTCGGCCGTCATGCTCCAAATCGGCATCGTCCGCCGACTGGAGACGCTGAGCCTGCCTTTCGCGCAACCAGCCATGGAAGAG
>JBJHCD010000010.1:0-2329 GCA_050485845.1 Pirellulaceae bacterium
GGAGGGAGCGATGCGAACAGGATCCATGGGGCTCGGGGCCATGTTGCTGGTCTTGGCGAGCACGGTGGGCGCGGAGGCGGGCAATTGGAGCGTACACACGCGGTACTTTCATGGTGGCCCGAACTACGGCTGCCATCCCCATGCGGGTCAACAAGACTGCATGATGGGTTGGCAACCGGTACGAAGTTCGATGCACTACAACGTGCTGCCTCCGGGAATGCTTCGACCTCCCCCCTTACATCGCCCCACGCCCTGGCTGGCTCCCCCGACGCCCGATTTCTCGAGAGCGGGCGTATGGGCCGCGGGTCAGCGGAGCAAGGGAGTTCCCTGCCATAACGACTATCCGGTCGTCCCCGCCGGGTGCGACTACCGAGGAAAGAAGCATTGGTGGGAGCATCTGACTTGGTGGAAGGGGGGCGGAAAATCAGCCTGCGACTGCAGCACCTGCTCGCCGTAGCGCCGAACCACCGCAACTCCAACCTGCCATGGTTCCAAGTCGCCATGGTTTCAAGTCTGGAGTTTTCAGGTCTGAAGTTTTCAGATCTGGGGGGGCGTGCCGCTAGGATCACTCCGACCAACCCAAAGCCGCCTGACAGATGCCGGACTTCGCGCAGACGTCGCACGAGATGTTCGGATCCGTCAGTCGCTGAAGACACCGTTCCGCTCGGTCCATCATGACGCTTGGCAACGCTGGGTGAAGCCCCAAGGGGGCCGAGACCAGCCAGCGGGTCTCCGGATGCGAACGAGCGGCCGAGCGGACGAGGTTCGGAATGTCCGAGGTCCAGTGCCGGCCGGGGAGCAGGAAGAACGGAGTGACAAGAATCAGTCGAGCCCCCTGAGCGACGCATTGGGCGTAAGCCTGGGCGATGGAGGGTTCCGCCAATTCCATGTGTGCGGGCTGGACAATCGAGAAGGGAGCTTGCCGCTGAAACTGCAGGGCGAACTGCTCGAGCATCTCGTTGCTCTCGGCACGTCGCGAACCGTGATCAACAACGACGACCCCCACCTCGGACAGCGGAATTCCAATCGAATTCAAGAGCGAAGACCAATGATGTTCGTCATGCGAGAAAGGATGCAAGTGACCGTTTGTTGACATGAAATTGGAACCTATTCCCTACGATGGATAGTTTGAGGTTCATGCGTCGCCAAGGCGTTCATGGCGTGGAAAGGAAGCTGCGTCCCGGGAGCCACCAACCGCTGATACACCGTGGAAACAGGGGGGCTTTGGGGCCCATGAACCCATTACCTATCCGACCCGTTCTACACTCCCAGGATTCACCGCTATTCACCAGTACTCACCACTATTTTCATATCCCGGAAGTTGACCGCCATGACCTCATTACCACTTTTTCACCGACCTGACCTATCCACCGGCGATTTTCGCCGATCCTTCTCTCTGGCACTCGCCCTGCTCGTCACGCTCTGTCCGCTCTCCATGGCGCAGGTCGTGCCGGGGACCGGTCAGAAACTGACCCAGGTCGGTGATGACTTCGAAGATCCCGACTGGGAATATATCTACAACCTCCCAAAGAGTTCGAAGAACTTGAATGATTTCGCGGGGGGAGCGGGAGGTGAATCAAAAAATGGACGGTGGTTCGAAGGAGTGAAGCGCGGGCAGCCGGATATCGTCCGCCGAGTTCCAACGCCTGCCGACGGCCTGCCGGGAAGCACCGGAGCGATGCTGCTGCAATCTCGCGACACGGGAATTCCAGGGCGTCCGAGTTATCGAGTGCAGCAGGACGACTTCATTTGCGACGTGCAGTATCGCCTCGGAAGGTCGATCCCCGTGTCGCAGTCTCCGAGCGCGGTGGTACGAGTCTACCTGCCTCCGATTTCCGAATGGGAACAGCGAACCGGGCCCTCGTTTGCATTTCGGGTGGCCCTGGACACAACGGTCACCAAGGGATCGTCTGGGTTGTTCGCCAAGAGCGGTCCCAAGCGGGAGACTTACTGGCCGGGAATGTTCATCGAATTCGAGAGCCGCAACACCACGAAACGCGATTACGATTCCGCTCACTTTCGCATTCGCGGCAATGAGTCGGGAGGGGACTACAAAGGCCTGCCGATCACCACCACGGGCTGGTGGACGCTGGGAATCTCCTGCACGCCGGATGGTCGAGTTCACTATTACGCTCGACCCGGTGTGGAACCACTCACGGAAGAGGACCGGATCGCGTCCCACTATCCGTATGGCTATCGAGCCCAGTGGTTCAACACATTCTTCTTCAACGTCTGCAGCCCCGACGATGGAAAGACCTGGTCAACTCCCTGGATCGTCGATCAATGCGAGGTTTTCGAGAAACCGCGAAACTAGGCCCCCGCCTCCGCG
>JBJHCD010000010.1:2339-4486 GCA_050485845.1 Pirellulaceae bacterium
GCGCAGGTTCTTGAGGCCCTGGAAGAGGCCGCAGTCCACCAGAACCCTGCGGCCTGCGGACTCGACGACGAACCGGCTGCCGGTGACGGTCCCGGCGGCGCCCCAGAAGCTCAGGGTCGGGGCGATCAGCCCGCCTCCGCGCCCGGGACGACGAAGGGATGGCGGTAGCGGCGACCCAGCAACTGGTTGGCCTCGTCGTTTCCGACGAATCGTTCCGTGCTTGAGTCAGGTTGGAGCACCGTTCCCAGGGTGAGCGGCGTGCGATCGAAATCGACGTCGTTCTCCTGGAGGTGCTCGACCATGCGTTGGAACGTGGCCGATACTTCCTCGTGATAAGGTTGTTCAGCCAGCCACCGCTGGATTTCGCCTGGCGGCAATGCCTTGCCGACTCGGTGAGAGATATTCCCGATGTGGCAGAGTGCCGTCGACTGGTGGCCTTCCAGGACCTCGGCGTTCAGGTCTTCACTCCGACGACTACGGACGGCCCGGATGAAGTTGCCAAAGTGATCCTCTCCCGGGCCTTGGAACGTTTGCACCAGATTCCCTTCGGGATCAAAGAGCGAGGTTCCGGCCACAAAGCCCTCGGTCCCCTCAATGATCCAACCGGCGTTGAACTTCTCACTGAAGGGAGAGGTCTTCAGCCCCCGGACCTCTTGGATGATCGTCGTGGGCCCCGTGGAATGGACCACCATCTGGGTGTTCGGCGTTTCCCCGGCATCGACGTAGCCCATTCGGCCGCCGATGCTGAACACGGAATCTCCCATTCCGTCCCAATCCAGCATCCACCGGACCAAGTCGATGTAGTGGATGTTGTTGTTTCCCAGTTCCCCGTTACCCGTGTCCCAGACCCAATGCCAATCGTAGTGGAGTTGGCGGCGAGTCAATTTTTCCTCGGTGCCTGGTCCGAGCCACAGGTTGTAGTCCACCTGGGGCGGCACGTCGTAAACGCCCCGCGGGCCAATGGAACCTCGGCGACCGTAAATGATGGTTCGCGCCAGGGAAATCTCTCCCAGCTTTCCCGCACGAACAAACTCGGCCGTCGCCCGGTTCGCTCCTCCCGATCGATTCTGCGTCCCTGTCTGGCAGATGCGTCCGGTTTCTCTAGCAACTTCCACGATCCGTCGCCCTTCGCGGACGGTGTTGCTGACCGGTTTCTCCACATAGACGTCCTTGCCCGCCTGCATGGCCCAAATGGCCGACAAGGCATGCCAGTGGTTGGGCGAGGCGATCGAGACGGTGTCGACGGCCGGATCATCCATGATGACTCGGAGGTCCTGGACCGCTTGCGGCCGACGTCCCTGCTGTTTTTCGACCGCCGTCGCCAATTCCTCCGCCAATTCCCGGTCGGGGTCACAGACGTACCGAATGACCACTCCAGGCTGCTTGGCGAAGACGTCCGCATGAACCTTGCCGCGGATCCGGCACCCCAAGACCGCGTGCTGGATCGTCTCATTTGGCGAGGACGGAGTTTCATCGGCCCCGAGTTGCGGAACCACGAGGGCGCTAGAGGCCGCGGCCGCCGCGGTGGCCAGCATCGATTCTTCCAGGAAACGTCTTCGAGTCAGACCGGTCATCGACAGCTTCTCCTCGGGACCACCCATGGGCCGATGCGATGTTGATCGGGCCATCTTGAGTTCATGTGAGCCCGTCGGGGCCACCAGCGGGATACTTGGTGACCAACCGGGACGGGTACGGGTACGGAAAAATTTCGCCGGCGATATCCAACACGCCGCCGCGACCCTCATCGTACCCGCTTCCGCGACTCGTTGCCATTTCCTCGCGGCATTCCCCCGTCCACGCTCCGGTCCTTCGCAACCGGTCTTTCACGACCAGTCTTTCACAACCAGTCTTTCACGACCCGATTTACTCTGCCCGATTTACTCAATCAGATAGGGACGACCCCGCAGACGGACCAATAGCTGCTCGCCTTCCCGCTGGACGGCCAAGATGGCATTCTCCGCCGGAGTGGTCTCGGCCAGTAGCTGGAAATACTCGTCGCTGAACCGCTGCAGCAACGTCACTTTCTCGCGGTCTTTCTCGGGATCGATGTCGCGAGCATTCGCGGCGATCCAAATCTTGCCTCGCCGGTACAAAGTCTCGCGGCCGACGATCTGAACCGTGTCCGTCGTCGCCTCGTCGAGGTTGCC
>JBJHCD010000010.1:4496-20246 GCA_050485845.1 Pirellulaceae bacterium
GCCTCGGTGTCCGTCTCCACGTCACGGAATTGCAAGCCCGCCACGGCCTGCGGGCGAGCGGGGCGACCTCCGGCCGAAGGGCCTTGAGCCAAGCCGGCCGAATCGGTCCGACCTTCCCCCGCAATCCCGGGCATGAATCCGAAGTTGGGGGCGAGCGATTGGGCCTGCCGAAAACGCTGTTTCTCAGCCCGCTGCACGAAACCACGCTGACCGGACGCGACTGCCAAATCCGTGAGTCGCTCGGCCGCCTCACGACGGGATTCCGTTTGACGAGCCAAATCACCGCGGCGGTTTTCGTCGGCCAGAAACGAGGTGTACGGGGTGAGGACACCATGTTTGGTCGATAAATTGACCAATTCCTCGATCAGTTCCTCGTTGCGCCCCTCTAGGTCCAGTTCGTCGATGATTTCGCCGATCCGCCGGACCGCCCACAACTTCTCGGCGAAAGCGTGACTCTCGTCGGAACTCGACTCGACCAACCGAGCTGGAAACTCCAGCGTCTGCTCCTCTCCCCCCACTTTCCCTCGAACTCGAATGATAATATCTCCTGGTGTTCGATACCGCCCAACCAACACAAGTTGCTCGCCCGCAAACAGGTCATTGACCTCCCGAGGATAGATCCGATTGACGGGTGCCTCGGCCGAAGTGGACTTGGAAGTTCCATCCTCTCCCTTTTCCGCCACGAGAAAATCAACCGTCACGTCGGTCATGACCGGCGAGCTGATCCGGCGGTACAGGCTGCTGACATGCTGTTCGATGTCGTCATCCGGTCGGACGTAGTGACTCGAGCCTCGATTCTCCTGCCCCAGCCGATCGAGAAGTCGACTGTTCACGTCATAGCCGACCCCCAGGTTCAAGATTCTGGCTCGACGTGGATTCCTTTGCCGAGCGTTGGCGACGATCTTGGCTTCGTTCTGCTCTCCCGTCGTGGGCAAGCCATCTGTCAGGAAGATCACGAAATTCGGCTGTTGATCGTCTTGGATCATCTTCAAGGCGACTTCCAGCGCGCCATCGATATTCGTGCTTCCACCTGCGTAGATACCCTCCACATAGCCGAGGGCCTCTTCGCGAGCCTGGTTGTCGAATCGCTGAAGCTCGGGCTTGTACGCTTCCACTCGCCCGTCATAAACCACGATGTTGAAAAGATCCCCTTCCCGGAGATTATTCAGCACGAATCGCAGGGCCTCCTTGGCCTGGTTCATCTTCTGGCCACTCATGCTTCCCGAACGGTCCAAGACGAAGACAACCGTCTTGCGGGCAATTTCGGCGGCATCGGCGCCCTGAGGAATTGTCGGGCTGGCCAGCATCAGGAAGTATCCTTCATCGTCGTCGGACGGACGGTAGCTGACGAGACTCGCCCCCACCTTCCCTGGATCCGAGTCGAAGAAAAGTCGAAAATCGGCGTTGGGCACGGTCTGCTCGACCTCCCAGCGAACCTGAGCGTTTCGGTCGCCTCGCCGCTGAATGTCCACTCCATGCGTGGGGCTGTAGATGCTCTTCAGTTTTTCCGAACTCTCGATCGAGACCTCGACCAACACCTTTTCAACCGGCTGGCTGGTGTATCGGGCGGTCGCCAGCGGGAAGAGGAAATCGACTAGTTGTCCCTCTTTTCGGAGAAGCTGAGTGTACTGCAGCGTGACTTTCCGTTCCGTGCCGGCGGGGACCGGAAAGATACTGGTCTGGAACATTCCGGATCCCATCCATTCCAGCAAGGCCGGATCCTGATTTCGTCGTACATATCCTTCGTAGATCCGCCGCGCCTCGGAAGCCGGGAGCAGTTTTCCGGGAAACTCCTTTCCATCCACCAGCAGCGTCAGCTGATCGATTGCTCCGTCCACCGGTAGTGGAAAGACGAAGCTCACTTCCATCTGCCGACTCCCGGTATTGACGAACGATTGAGTCACCTGGACTCGAGCCACTTGGTCGGTGATCCGAGTTTGCGAGGTGATCTCCTTGATGCGGTAGCTGACGGGGGGCGGTTCGGGGCGAGGTCGAGGCCAAGGAATGGGACGTGGAAGTGGAATCGGTTCCGGATGCCGCTCGACCACCAAAACGCCCTGACCACTGGCCGGCAGGCTGACTCCCGCCATGCAAATTGCCGCGGCGACTGCCAAGAGAATTCCTCGACGATTCATCGTTCTCTCCCCTTCATCCAGTAGTCATCCAGAAGCTCATCGGATTCCCGGACCCGAGAATCCGAGTTCCCCCGTCGGTGCTCGCCTTCCGGCGATGGGGGCCCGATCCCAAGTTCGCAGTTCGCATACCAGTGAGACGAACTGCCACCGGAAAAAGTTTTTCCAACGGCTTGTGGCAAGAACGCAACACCGCTGAAGGTGCCGCTGTTGCCGTCGGGCGACATGCCGCGCGGCGCCGCTGCGTGTCGCTCCACTCGAAACATGATTCTTAACCCCGGCTTGGTTAAGGCTTTGCGGCAAGAGTACTCGACCGGTTTCTGCTACTTCCGATTCAGCGGTCCGGTTGGTGCACGGGTTGCAAGAGGGGAGGAGAGTCTTCATGGATGTCCAGACCGCATCTGGATCGATCACCAAAGTGCAGGGAATTGAGAGCGTTCATGAACGCGAGGGATCTCGTAGAATTAGCAGCCACTATCGTCGAAGCGGCCGGGGAAATCCTCCGCGGCCGGGACCACGTGATCTCCGAGGCGTCATTGCACGCGTACTGGGATGCATCTCGAATGCGTCAAGAGGACTGGGCCGCGGCCTTCAAGTCCCACGGCGTCCGATTGGGACAATTGCCACCCGAACATTCCCGGGAAGCGTGGCGGCCGCTGCGTCCGGTGGTGGAGGAGATTCTACTCAGCGAACCCCTGACTCGGGTCGTGGCGGCCATGCTGGCCCAGTGGGACCAGGAGTCCCCAAAGAGGGTGCCGCCTCTCCCAGAGGAATCGGGTTCCACTCACTGGCTGCACTTCGTGCACGTTCCGTTCCTGGGACACCTCGAAGCCCGTCATCGCGCCCTGAACCTCCTGGTGTTCGGCCAACGGTTTTCGTTTTCCCAAAGGGAAGGGGTGGTGCTGAACCGCCTGCGGCGTCGCTGTGAGTACTGGAGCGATCTGTTGCTCGCAGCCCTCCCCTCGAGTTGCGACATCTCCCCGTATGCCGTCGATCTGCGCCGAGCCCAGCGGATGACGCAAGACCTTGGCTTGTTGCGAGCCGACGTGACGCAGGCTCCCTCTTGGCCCTGGATTCGGGCGGCAATGAGAAGCTCCCTGTGGGAAGGTTCTGCCCCAGGTTCGGCCTCTTTCTCGTGGTCCAGGCCGAATGGGGGACGGCATTCCCTCCATAACCGGAAAATCGGCGCCTCCGTGCTGTCGTGGCTGCGGGCTACCTCGTTCGATTCCTGGGAAGTCCCGCAGTCGTCTTGGATGGCCCGGCTGATGGAGGCTGCCGATGAGGTTCGGCTGGAGTCTGGCGACGAGCCGAAACCTTGGGCGACCCCCTGGAAGGGGTCCTGGCATGGGCTGCCGGAGGGAAAGTCGGCCTCGCCGAAATCGCCTCGACTGCCGCTGGACCGCTTCCATCCCGATTCGCGTCAGCCTGGTCTCGACTGACCCTTGACAATTCCTGTTGCAGTCTCGGCCCACCTTTGGTACTTTCCCCTCCCCATTTGCGGAGAAGGACTTATTCGGCCCTGGAGGATGACTGGCGTCTACCCCACGGCTTGATTTCCCACGAGGTGAGCAGAAATGGTCAAGAGACAGTATCCCACCGGCAGGATCTCCTCGGTCGTTGTTCGCGTCGGCCGCATCCATGAATCAGCGATCGTCTTGGCGACGTTCTTGTGGGTGACCCTGTTGGGCGGTACCAACCTGTTCATCGCTTCCACCTCGGCCCAAGAGGCTCAATGGATTTGGGCTCCCGAACACAAGCGGGACAATATTCCGCCGGGTGCCTGTCACTTTCGCAAAATGTTGAACCTACTCGAACCCGACGCGGGGCGAATTCAGATCGCGGCGGACGATGCGTATGAGCTGTATGTGAATGGCCGGTTCGTGGGGCGTGGCGAGTCGGCCAAGAAGCTGGATGAGTACGACGTTTCGTCGCAACTGAAGGTCGGCCAGAACACGATTGCCGTGAAGGTGATGAACCAACGAGGCCGGACGGCCGGGTTGGTGGCCCGCGTGATGATTAAGGATGGGGACAAGCAGTGGCGTACCTTTTCCACGGACAATTCCTGGCGAACCAACCTCCGCCCGCTCCCCCTGTGGAACTCACCTCTTTACAACGATCGCCGCTGGTCCTTCGCCCAAACCTTCGGGCGACTGGGAGATACTCCCCCCTGGGACTTGGCGGATGACGTGGCAAGCGACCAGCGGGAGCGAACCGAGCGGTTCAGCGTGCCGGATGAATTCGAGGTGCGGCGAATTGTCGACGAAGAGAAGACCGGCTCGGTCATCGCCTTCACGTTTAATGAATTCGGGCAGATCATTCTATCTCAAGAGAACGGACCACTTCTGCTGCTCCAGGGAGACCGGGGTCGCGGCGAGTGGAACCTCGTTCGGACCTACTGCGACAAGGTGACCAATTGCCAGGGGATCCTGGCATTGAACGGAGAAGTCTATGTCACGGGGGATGGACCCGATGGGGCGGGGCTGTACCGCCTTTCTGATCGCAATCGTGACGGCAAGCTGGAACATGTCAAACTGCTGTTGAAATTCCGAGGTAATTCGAGCGAACATGGGGCTCACGGCTTGGTATTCGGTCCGGATGGCTGGATCTACGCGATTCTGGGGAACCATGCCGCCTTGGAGGGCCAGTACAGTACCACCAGTCCCCACCATGACTTCTATGAAGGAGATCTGGTGGGGCCTCGTTACGAAGATCCCAGCGGGCATGCCCGGGGAATCCGCGCGCCGGGGGGAGTGGTCATTCGGACCGACCTGGAGGGAGAGCGGGTCGAGCTGGTTAGTGGCGGAATTCGGAATGCCTACGACTTGGCCTTTAATCGCGAGGGGGAACTGTTTGTTCATGATTCCGACATGGAATCGGATGAAGGAACCCCCTGGCACCGTCCCACTCAGCTGTATCACGTGATTCCCGGAGGCGAGTTCGGCTGGCGTAGCGGTTGGGCCAAGTGGCCGCACTATTGGGTCGACAATCTTCCGACCGTGATCGAAACCGGCCGCGGATCGCCAACCGGAGCCGTGGTGTACGACCATTTCGCTTTTCCCAAACGGTACCACAACACATTGTTTCTGGCCGATTGGGCCCTGGGCCGAATTCTGGCGGTCCAACTGCGCCGCAATGGGGCCAGCTACACGGCGAACAGCGAAGTCTTTATCGAAGGCTCGCCACTAAACGTCACGGACCTCGAAGTCGGCCCTGATGGTCATCTGTACTTCGTCACGGGAGGTCGAGGAACCGGAGGGGGAATTTACCGCGTGAGCTGGAAGGGGAAAGTTCCCGCCGCGGTCTCCGACTTGGGAACGGGAATCAGCGCGGCCATTCGTCAACCTCAACTGCAAAGCGCCTGGGCTCGACAAGAGATTGCCACGATTCAGGAAGACATGGGCGAGGATTGGAGCCTGCAGTTGGTCGGCGTCGCGCGCAGCACGCAAAATCCGCCTCACTATCGAACTCGAGCCCTCGATCTCTTGCAGCTCTTCGGCCCGATTCCCACCGAGGACTTGTTGGTCATGCTGGCCGGCGACAAGAGCGAAGAGGTGCGGGCCAAGGTAGCCGATCTGATGGGGCATCGGGAACATCCCGAGCTGGCGGCGGCGTTGACCGAGATGCTGCATGACGGCGACCGACTGGTTCGTCGCAAAGCGGCCGAAGCACTTGGCCGGTCACGGCAACCCGTCTCGTTGGAGAACCTGCTGCCGCTGCTGGCGTCGGACGACCGACATGAAGCCTGGGCCGCTCGGCGACTGCTGGAGCAACAACCCCTGGAAAACTGGCTCGCCGAAGTCCTGGAAACCACGCAGCATCGCGTTTTCATTCAAGGGGCCCTGGCCCTGTTGATCGCTCATCCAAGCGATGAGCATGCGTCGGTGGTACTAGCTCGCATCAGCGAACTGATGCGGTCGTTCATCAGCGATAACGATTTTGTGGACCTCTTGCGAGTTGCTCAGGTTGCCCTGCACCGGAGCGAACTGGGACCGGACGACCTCCCCACGCTTCGGGAGCAGTTGGCCGAGGAGTTCCCGGCCGGCAATCTACACATGAATCGGGAACTCGTTCGACTACTGGCCTACCTGCGGGTGACCAGTCCGATGGAGCGTTACTTCCAGTATCTGGAATCCGACGTGCCACAGGTCGAAAAGCTTCATCTAGCCATTCACCTCCGGTATCTCGTCGAGGGACTGGACCTCCGGCAAACCTTCTCGCTCTTGGAATTCTACGAAGAAGCCCAACAACTCGAAGGAGGAGGGAGCTATCCGCACTATATCCGGATGGTGGCGCGGGATTTTGCCCGAAGTCTCCCGGCTGAAACCGCGCTGCTCGTTCTCAAGCGGGGCGACGAGTGGCCGAGCGCGGCGGTCGGGGCACTGTATCAACTTCCCGAGCAATTGGATGAAGTCAACTTGAAGGAGCTGACCGAACTGGACGATCGGTTGGCGCGAGCCGATCAAGCCGAAGCGATCCGCCCCTTGCAGGTTGGCATCATTGCCGTGCTGGCCCGCAGCGGAGACGACGAATCGCAAAAACAGCTCCGTGCCATTTGGGACCGTGATCCCGAACGCCGTTCGGCGGCCGCCATGGGATTGGCCCAGTCGCCCGACGGTGAAAACTGGAGCTATCTGGTTCGGTCGTTGAGCGTTCTGGATGGGGCTGCCGCCAAGGAAGTGCTCGAACGCCTCTTGGATGTGGAGAAGGCACCGGCGGAAACCGAGTATCTACGACAAGTGATTCTGTGCGGCCACCGGCTGGGTGAACAAGGGGGCGATGCGGCACTGGCCGTGCTCGAGTACTGGACGGGGCAGCAACCCGCCTTGGAAACCGATGACATCCCGACCCAGCTTGAGGCCTGGTCGGTCTGGTTCAGCGAACTCCATCCCGAACTGCCGGAAGCGAGATTGCCGGAAGTTCCCGAGGGGAGCAAGTGGCAACTGGCCGAGCTACTGGAATTTCTCCAGGGAGAGGGGCAAGCCGAGGCCTCTCGTCAAAACGGGGAGAAGGTGTTTGCCAAGGCTCAGTGCGGCAAGTGTCACCGAGTCGACCAGATCGGCGAACGGCTGGGTCCCGATCTGACGGCCTTGAATCGTCGCTTCAGCCGCAAGGAAACCCTGGAGTCGATCCTCTTCCCGTCTCACGTCATCTCCGACCAATATGCGACGAAGATCGTGACGACAGCGGATGGCAAGACGTATTCCGGCATGGTCGCCGACACGGGCAATGACGCAATCACCGTGCTGCAAATTGACGGTTCCCGAGTCGAGATCGCTCGAGAGGATATCGAGGAAATGCAGCCCTCTCGCGTCTCGGCGATGCCGACCGGTCTCTTGGATCCGTTGACCCAAGAGGAGATCGCGGACCTCTTCGCTTTCCTCGGCTACTTGCCCCCGCAAGCCATGGCACGGGGTGACGCTCAACCGACCGGTCCCTCGGTGAGAAGGACCCGTTGATGGCGCGAGGACGAAAATACTGGCTGGTGAAGACGGAACCTTCAAGTTACTCGATTGAGGACCTTGCGGCCGAGCCGAATCAAACGACGCACTGGCATGGCGTGCGAAACTATCAAGCTCGAAACTTCATGCGGGATGAGATGCGCGTGAACGACGAGGTCTTGATTTATCATTCCAACGCCAAGCCTCCCGCCGTCGTGGGAGTGGGCCGAGTGGTGCGGGAGGCCTATCCCGACGACTCGGCATTCGACCCCTCCAGCCCGTACCACGATGAAGGCTCGACTCCGGACGAGCCTCGGTGGTTCATGGTGGACCTCCAGTTGGTCGAACAGTTTGCACAGCCGATACCACTCGAGACTTTGCGGAGTGACAAGAATCTGGAGGGCATGGAACTGCTCAGAAAAGGCTCCCGGCTCTCCGTTCAGCCGGTCCTGGCCTCGCACTTCCGCTGGATTGTGAAGTTAGCGCATCGAGCCGCGAAGTGATTCGAGACCGGCCCGCAGCCGCGCGATGTCGTCACTCGAATGCAGGTAGCTCAAACTGATCCGCAACAGCGACTCCCCCGGTGGGACACTGGGAGGTCGAATCCCGGGGACAAACAGCCCCCGATGGCGAAGTTGCGCGGCTGCGTCCATCGTTCGTTGCGGCGTCCCGAGAAAGACCGGGATAATCTGGCTTTGTGAGCTTCCCACGTTCCAGCCCTGGGTGCGTAGAAGTTCCCGGAGTTCGCCCGCTCGAGCCAAAAGGGATCGGCGGCGGTGGGGTTCCTCGCAAGCTCGCCGCAAGGCAAGTCGGCCGGCCGCCGCCACGGGGTCAGGTGGGGCCGTGGAAAAGAAATAGGGACGGGCACGCTGTCCCAGCCAGCGAATAACAGACTCCGAACCGACCACGAAACCTCCGCTGGAACCGAGTGCCTTACTGAGCGTTCCGACTCGCACCAGTCCAGCGGATTCCATACCGAATTGCTCGCAGAGTCCCCGTCCGGTCTCCCCAAACACGCCCGTGGCATGGGCTTCATCGATCACATGAATCTCCCCGTCTCGCTCGGCGAGTTCCGCCGGCGAGTCGTGCGGGGCGGAGTCGCCGTGGATGCTGAAGAGTGAATCGGAGACGATTAGTCGCCGCCGAGCCGGAGAGGGATCGGCCAATTTGCTCCGCAAATCATCCATGTCCGCGTGCCGATAGACGACGATTCGGGCGCCGCTCAGGCGACAGCCGTCGATGATGCTGGCATGGTTCTTCGCGTCGCTGAAAATCACGTCCTCTCGCCCCGCCAAGGCCGTCACCACCCCGATGTTGGCCGCGTATCCGGAACTGAAGAGAAGGGCGGCCGGTGCCTGTTCGAACCGAGCCAACTCTTGTTCCAGCAGCGCCTGTTCGGTACCCCGTCCACAGATGACCGGGCTGGCTCCGCTCCCCCATCCAGCGAAGGAGGCGAAGCTGAGCTGCGAGGAAAGTTCGGCGGCGAGTCCGAGGTAATCGTTGGCTCCAAAATTCACCATGCGGTGTTCGTTCCACCGAATGGTTCCTCCCTGCGGACCATCGCGGACGCTGGTTGGGCGGAGCAATTCTGCTTGAGCGAGCCGAGACAGCTCGTCATCAATCCAGGCGAGCGGACTGGATTCTTGACCAGAAACGGGACCCGGCAGGGGACCGGACTCCGAGTTGGATCTGGTGTCGGAATCGGTATCGGTCTCGGACTCGGTTTCAGACTTGGTGTCGAGTTCGGGGCCAAGGCCGGGGTTGGACCCGGGATTCGATCCGGGACTGGACCCGGGATCGGGATCGGAATTTGGGAGTGAGGCGTGTTGGGGCCCCGGACGAATCGTCATGTCGTCCCCTGGGAGTCGGTTACCGCGGCGGTTCGTCTAGCGATGCTTCCGTTTGACGTGTCGGCTGTAGTCCTCCAGAATCTTCCGTTCGGCCGAACTCAGACTCCCGACACCACTGCGATTGACCTTTTCCAAAATCGCGTCCGCCTGTTCTTCCAATTCATGGTAGCGGGCCCCACTCGGATCGTGAACGCGAAGGGAAGTTCGGCGGGGAAGAATCCGTTTCGGCAGCCATCGAGTGGGGGCGGCGAGCCAATGGAGGCGCATTCCGGTCCACCAGTAGAAGAAAGCGAAGGCGGCCCCCATCAGGTGGACATCATAGGCGGTTGTGCCACCACCTTCCCGAGTGGCTTGCATTCCGGAGAGGTCGCTGAGCACGAAGAGGACGCCGGCCAGCCAAGCGGGGACCGGGATGAACATCAGCAAGATCGTCTGATGCGGGAAGCGGCAAACGAACAGGAGGAAGATGGTGGTGACGCCGCCCGAGGCGCCGAGCAGTCCGGAAGCGGTCACTCCCATCGCATTCTGCCGGAGAACCCACATCAATCCCCCGAGTACGATCGACACGAGATAGATCCTCAGAAACTCCGCTCGGCCGTACATCCCTTCCAGTTGGCGTCCGAACATCCAGAGCACGAACATGTTCATCAGGATGTGAAAGAGATTTTCGGGGCTATGGACGAAGCCGTAGCTGAGCAGTCGCCACCACATCCAGGGCCGAGCGAGGTCGTCGGGCTGGAGGGTGAGGGCCTGAGTGATTGTGTTGTCATTGTGCGTGAACAGGAAGTTCAACACAAACAGCACGATGTTGACGATCAGCAATTGGTTGATCGCCGTCATGTTGCGGAAGTCAATGCTCCGCTGTGAATCATCGCCGCGATAGTACTCGCGATCATGCAAGGCCATGGTTGCCTTCGTTCCCTGCTAATGCACTGCGTTGGAATTCGTTCGTGGATATCGATAGAGTGGAGAGGAGCCACCCGTGAGGGGCCCGTTCTTTTCTTGGCCCTCTATATCCTATGGCGACCGGCGTGGAAAGACGAGACTAGGTGCTTTGTAACGGCCAGGAATTGGGATTGGCGGATCGTCGATGTCTTCCCACCCGGTCAGCGAGATCCCCTAGGGCATTCATTCGGTCATTGGGTCCGAGATCAGCGATTCCCCGTTTCAGCTCCCCGCGGGCGAACCACTCACGCTGGTTGCCTATTCCGCCGGCCCGCGGAAAGAGGCGCCCAGCACGACATGATCGATGGGGGCGGCTCTCGCCCCCTAGGCCCCTCTTCGGATAGAATTTCGGAGAAGACTTTGGGGTTGAGGAGACATGACGGATGCCGATTCACGACTGGACCCGCGTTCCCGCTGGAACTTGGCACGACTTTCACGTGGCCTGGATTGCCGAGATTCGCCGCGTTCTGAACGAGGGGCTGCTTCCCGGGGACTATTATGCTCAGGCTGAGCAGATCGTCGGACCACTCGGCCCGGACGTGCTGACTCTACGAGAGCACCACGAGGAAGCGGTCCCGCCGAGAGTGGCTCCGGCTTCAGGCAGCGGCCCATCCAGCGGCATCGCGGTCGCTGCCGTTCCCCCGCCAATGCGGATGCGGGCGGAAGCCGTGTTGAATGATTACGTCTTGAAGCGACGCACGATCGTGATTCGACATGTCAGCGGCGACCAGATCATCGCTTTACTGGAAATTCTCTCGCCGGGGAACAAATCGGCACGGCATGCCATCGAGTCGTTCACCGAGAAAGCGGTTGAAGCCCTCTACCGGGGTTACCATTTGCTGATCGTGGACTTATTCCCACCCGGTCAGCGAGATCCCCAAGGCATTCATTCGGTCATCTGGTCCGAGATCAGCGATTCCCCGTTTCAGCTCCCCGCAGGCGAACCACTCACGCTGGTTGCCTATTCCGCCGGCCCGCGGAAGGAGGCGTATATCGAGCCGACGGCGGTTGGTCGCGAGCTGATCGACATGCCTCTCTTCCTCACTCCGGAGATCTACGTCAACGTACCGCTGGAGGCAACTTATCGTGCCGCGTACCGGGGAGTGCCTCGGAAATGGCGTGAAGCCCTCGAAGAGGTCACCTGACCAGGGGTCGGTTCCCGTTTTGTTGACGACCAGGGGCCGGCAAGTATACATTTCAGTGACGACTGCCGTTAAGGCGATCCTTCCGTCGTTATCACCGCATCACCCCATGACGTTCAGCGAGCGTGCCTGCAGCTCGGGCCTGGGAGTCACGATCGGTGATTGGTTCGACCTGATATCACCGCTGGATAGAGGGAGCTGAATCGATGCGAATGTGGATGTGGGGAGCGTTCGCCATTGGGGGTGCCGTGGTCCAAGCCTATAGGCGATTCGGCGGGAATGCCGAACAACGACCCGAGGAGGTGGTCGGCTCGCTGTTAGCAATCGGCTTGTTTGTTCTGATTGGTTTGGTCCTGATCGCTGTCGATGTTCGCCGATTGAAGCGAGGCAGCCCAAACTCCGGACAGCCAGAAACCGGGGCCGATGAATCACTCCGCCCGAAGCCGATGCCAGGCAGACAGTGACAGACCACCCATGAAACACTCCGGAATTTCCACGTCACCCCTCCTCCCAGACGGCTTCGACGCTCGGGGCCGACTTCAGTCCGACGGTATTCACGGAAATCACCCGATAGCTATGGTTCGCGCCGGGCCGGGCGGTGGCGTCGGTGAACTGCAGCGGAACGAGTGGCTGGGTGGGGGTGTCACTATACTGCACTCCCTGGAAGACCGGGCGACCAAAAGGGTTTGAACCTTTCCCCTCCTCGGGCACTCGAGCCAGAAACTGGCCATCCCGCTCGATCACAAAGCCCGCCAGTCCACTCTCAATATCGGCCTCGGCCTCCCAGGAAAGTACATTCCCCATGACCCGAGGATTGGTCGGAATCGGAGGGGGAGTCGTATCTGGTAGTTCGGTGTCGCGGACATAGTGCATCCACGATTTGGCGATCAACTGATTGGGAAGCCAGATCGCCTCGAGTGGATCACCAGAGAATTCAGAAGCCGGAACGGCCTCCGCGCTGTTCAGGGGAGCGAGCCAAGCCTTGTCGGTCGGCATCGGACTGAGCGTTTCGCCACCGCTGTCACCTAGCCGGATGCCGAGACAGGCATCGAGCCAAGGGATGGCAAAATAGCGCTGGTTACCGCACTCATGCCCCGTGAGCGGATCGACGGCCACGCCGATGAGTCCTCCTTGGGAGCGTATCGCCGTGAAGAATTCTCGATTGGCCGGCCACACGCTCGCAAACCGGCCATCCTGGACCGTCACCCCTTCCTGGGTCCCCAGGTTCAGCATCATCGGCACCTGAAGAGCGGCCTCGGACCAGGCGTGGTGCTGGATGTCGGAACGTTCCGAGTTCGGCTTCAGAAGGGGGACGCCGGAGCGGAGCCAGGCAGCGGCAACTCGCTCGGGATACAGCAGCACCATCCCACCCGCCCAATGGCCACCTCCACTGTGACCCCACAAAGCCCACGGCACCCGGGATAGCTCGGGATGCCCCGACTTCAGGCCCAAATCGACCAGCGCCTGCTGAAAGGCCTGGCCGGATCCGTTGCGAGGATCGCACCACAGTTGGCAGTTGGCCCCTTCCGGCTGTTCGTAAGAAGGCGAAAGCAAGGCACAATCATGCCGCTTCGCCAGTGCCTGCCAATGCAGGTCGTAGGCTCCCGTCAAACCCGACTTGCACGACCCCTCGCCGCAACCATGTTGATGAACGATCACTCCCCGCAGTGACTTGGCGTCTGGAGGAATCCAGATGGTGTAGTTGACCGGAAAGGCGAGTTCCCCGGGCTGAGCCGAAACCTCGTAACGGACTCGATAATAGGGTGGTTCCGCCGGGGGAAAGACATCATAGGGAGGCTGTTGAGCCGGCAGTGAAGCGGGAAGTACCGTCAACAAGAGGGCCAAGCGGATTGCTGCCAAGATTGATTTGGGAATCATCAGTAAAGTCCATGGAGGAAGCACGCGAAAAATGAATCTGCCAGAACGCCTGTTCGCGATCCCGGCCACTGGTCCCCCATAAAGATACCAGTGTTCGATGACGTGGTGGTCGCCACAGAGTACATTGGTCCGATATCGAAGTGAAATGGAGTTCTGAAAAGTTACAAGGAGATCACTGAGTTTCGAGTTCGATGGAGCTGAGCAATACACTTTTGACGAAAGTGAAACTCGGTATGCTCCCGCTGAAAAAGGGGGCTCCCCGAGTTATGGACGTCGGACGGGGAGCACCACGCGGTCCCGCGAGGGAACAACAACCCCTTCCAGTTCTCCGGCGCAGGCGGCACCCGAAAAGGAGCCGCTCGCCTTCAGCGTGTATGTTCCCACCGGCACGTCCCGGAAGACGAAACTTCCTCCATCCCCCGTTCGAACCGGTGCGACTCCCGCCCCCTCCAGGCTGACCGTTACCAGGTTTCGCGACACGGGGGCCACGCCGTTGAACAGCACCACGCCTCGAATATCCCCCTTGGTCGGTTTCTGTTCCTCTTCGAGCATCTTCGGAGGAATAATCTGAATCGACTGCTGCATCAACGAACTTGAAAATCCAACTCGGTCCGTCGCCTCGGCCAGAACTCGATAACTCCTGCCGACCTGCAACTCCATCGTCTCCAATTCCACTCGGCCGGCACTCTGCTCTATTACCACCGGTTGATCGTCGTCATCCAATTGACCATTTCCATTCCGGTCGAATCCGACGCGAATGGAGGCGACTCCCGAACCGGCGGAACCATCATCGGCGGCGACTTGCACGGTCAGCTTCGCCCCATGTGCGATGCTCGAGTCGGCAAGTGATAGTCGAGTCATCGTCGGCGGAGTTCCGTCCAGAATCACTGGTACCACATCCCGCTTCTCCGAGTTTTGATACACACCCCGAGCCACGACGCGAACCTCACCTCGGCGGCCGTTGATATCCAACGCATGACGGTGGTCCGAGACAACCGTATCGAGAACCAGGGTTCCCCCTTGGACGTCGGTCAGGTGAACTTGATGGTCGCGGTCCGCAAAGAAGACCCGCGGCGACTCTTCTCCCAATCCCAATTCCAACACATCCTGGTGGGCACCTCCCTCGAACGCATTGATCGGCATGTCCACGTTCAGCCCCACCCACAATCGGCGATCTTCCCGAAAGGCCATCGGCAACTCGCGATCGCGCGTGGCCGCACGACTCTGCTCCGGATCCGTGGCCAGATGCTTGATCTCCAGTTGCCAGCGCTCTTGCCGCAAGTCGTCTCCTCGTGCCCCCTCGCGGCAAGGGACGTCAAAAGCAAAGGCCCTCGGCACGCCATCCACGTCGATCCAGACCGTGCGCCGCTGGTCGTCTTGTGGGGCCGCGATCCAAACCTCCACGGGACCCTGATCCAGCGATTCAATCTTGGCGGCCTGATTGGCTTCGGCCGTCGAGTCGACCGCATGAAGGTAGATCGGAATCGCCCCTTCCTCCCCCAGCGGTTCGGGAGCGAGCGATTGGTCGTTGGGGGGAAGGTTCAGGCGGACGTAAATCCGCCCCCTCGTGTAACGGGCCTCGGCTCGCAAATAATTTCGCGGCGCCAGCGGATAGATCTCCAGCCAATACTGCCACTGTTCATCGGGTCGCTCACTGTCAGTAACAACGCACAACAGGCCATGGGTCACCTCGGCGAGGAGCGACCCGGCGGAAGATGTTCGAGTAGTCGATCCCCCTTCATTCGCCTCATCCCCTCCCGATGCTCCGCCGGAAGAAGTCGAATCCGACGGGGCGACCAACGGAATCCGGATCTCGTCCAATCCGGCGGGAAGCGTCACCGGCTCGCTTGTGGCCAGGACACGATGCGTACGCCGCACATCCGAACGGAGACGATCGTCGCTCGTCAGCATCAGGCGACTCAGCCGCTGATCAAACACCTCTCCATCAAAAAATCGCCCGGGAGCCCGCCGAACCGACGCGGGGGCTCGAGAAACTCGAAATACTTCGACTTCGACTTTCCGAGCCCGCAGGGATTCATTGACCAGGGAGAATTCAAAACCGGTTTTTCGGTTGGGATGGGGGCGAAGACGAATTCCGCCCGGCAATTCCTGCTGTTGACTTCCACCTTCGCGTCGTGCACGCAGTCGAACTACGTTAGGCGGGGCAGGAAGCTGCCACTCGGCTAACCCCTCGGTCCGCGGAGGAACTTTCGTAGTGGAGAGCGTCAACTCGAGACGCACGCGGCTCAGACTAGCGGTCGCCGGCGTGATTGCTCGCACATACAGCGGCAACTGCCAAACTCCCCCCTCCCCGTCATCTCTCTCGCCACCGGCAGTCCGCTGGAATGTCAAGGGCTGCCGGGGG
>JBJHCD010000011.1:0-12887 GCA_050485845.1 Pirellulaceae bacterium
GTACTGACAAGTCGATTAGCCCAAACGGGGACGGGTCCCCGGGACGTCGCTTTTTCAGCAGTCTCACGGGTCCGAAGGAGGCCACTTTGGACGTGAGCTCGGTTGCCAGGGCATCCGAAGTCAGCCGTATCGATTTACCTCACTAGCAACCAAACGACACCAAAGCCCTGCCATTCCCACGGCAGCGACCAACAACCAACAACCAATGACCAATGACCAACAACCAATGACCAATGACCAACAACCAATGACCAATGACCAATGACCAATGACCAATGACCTCCCCCCCCACTCATCCACGATTTTGAAAAAATAAAACTGGAGAAGATAGGTTATCTGAGACGATAGGTGGCTCTGACGAGAGATTTCTCCATGCAAACATGAGGTTCGCAGTTCGCATTCGACCGGTTGGGGCGATTAGCGCGATAATCGCCCGGCAATCCGGCACAACACGGACGTTGGTTCGTCAAACCCGATTTTTCCTGTATAATCGACGAGTCAACGATGAGCATTCCACGCCCCCATTTCTTGTTGTTTTCGGATTCCATCACCGAACCGAACCCGCCCGCTCGCCGAAGTCGCTCCCGACCAGGAGAGGGTCGAGCCGCTTGGCGGTTCATTCTCGAAGCGGTCGACGGTGAGGAAAAATTGGAGGTCGAGGAGGATGAGCCGGGTGCCGCCGGCGATCGACTCGACCTATTGGCCGTGGTGCGAGGACTCGAAGCACTGGATCAACCCTCCCGAGTCACGCTGGTGACCAGCAGCCGCTATGTCGCTCGAGGTTTTCGCCAAGGACTCGAGGAATGGCGTGAAAATGGCTGGCAATGGGAACGGTTCGGACAAATGGTCCCCGTGCGAAATGGCGACCTCTGGCGGCGAATCGACCGAGCGATGGCGTTTCACCGGGTCGAGTGTCATACCTTGGGCCGAAGATCCGAGGAGGAACAGGGCTCGCCCCAGGCTCCAGTCGCCGCGGCGGCGACTCGCACCGACCGCCCCCCCCGCCCTCCTCAGCGTCGCCTGGACGCTCCACGGGGAACGCCTTCCCCCCATTTCGGCCCCTTCAGCTGGCGGCGACTCGAACAGATCGCTCGACCACTCGCCGCTTCACTCGCTCGACGAGCCGGACAGATTCTACCCCACTCAGCCCGAGCCCCCGCCACTTAGAACTCATCTAAAATGGAGTCATTCTTGACCAACTTCAGTTCGAATTCCGATCACGGCCTTGAAGATGCCCTGTCCATCGGGCAGCCCCACATCATGCAAAAATCAACAACGTACCCCTCTCTGCTCACGGACTTCGACCTCTATCTGATTGGTGAAGGCAACCACCTGGACGCCTACAACAAGATGGGAGCCCAGCTGCGCACGGTTGACGGCGTGGCGGGTGTCAACTTTTCCGTCTGGGCTCCCAACGCGCGGCAAGTCAGCGTGGTGGGAACCTTCAACGATTGGGATGGAAGGCTCCATCCGATGCGGAAGTTGATTCCCAGCGGAATCTGGGAGCTGTTCGTGCCGGGGATCGGCGCCGGGGAAGTCTACAAGTACCGGATCAAGTCCCACGGGGGCGAGGTTGTCGATCGTTCGGATCCCTACGGGTTTTCGGCCGAGCTTCCTCCTTGCACCGCTTCGATCGTCAGCGACCTATCGGCATATTCCTGGAATGACGCAGCTTGGCTGCAGCGCCGCGCCGCCGGCAAGGCGCACGAAGAGCCGATGGCGGTTTACGAGGTCCATTTGGGAAGCTGGAAACAGGATCCGCACCGCCTCCATGGCTGGATGAACTACCGCGATCTGGCTCACCAACTGGTCGAATACTGCCAGAAAATGGGATACACCCACCTCGAACTGATGCCGGTGAGCGAGCATCCGTACACGGGGAGCTGGGGGTACCAGACGGTAGGCTACTTTGCCGTGACCAGCCGGTATGGTTCGCCGGAAGACTTCATGTATTTCGTCGATCATTGCCACCAACATGGAATCGGCGTGATCCTCGATTGGGTCCCCGCCCACTTCCCCCGCGATGCCCATGGCCTCCGCCGGTTCGACGGCACGGCCCTCTACGAACATGAAGATCCCCGGCAGGGAGAACATCCCGACTGGGGGACGATGATCTTCAATTACGGCCGCAAGGAGGTGACCAACTATCTGATCGCCAACGCGCTGTTCTGGGCCGACAAATACCATATCGATGGACTGCGAGTCGATGCGGTCGCCTCGATGCTGTACCTGGACTACAGTCGCGAGGAAGGGGGCTGGATTCCCAACCAGTACGGTGGCCGCGAGAACCTCGAGGCCATCGATTTCCTCAAGTCATTCAACAAACATATCCACGCCCGACATCCAGGGATTCTGACCATTGCCGAGGAGTCGACCGCTTGGGGAGGCGTTTCTCGCCCGACCGACGTCGGAGGTTTGGGATTCAGCATGAAGTGGAACATGGGCTGGATGAATGACACCCTCCGGTACATGCGAAATGACCCGATTCACCGTGGGTATCATCACAACGAGCTGACGTTCAGCCTGATCTACGCCTTCAGCGAAAATTTCGTCCTCCCGTTTTCCCACGACGAAGTGGTCCACGGAAAACGCTCACTCCTCGACCAAATGCCGGGCGATCTCTGGCAAAAATTCGCCAATCTCCGCCTGCTCTACTCGTACATGTGGACGCATCCCGGCAAGAAGTTGCTCTTCATGGGGGGCGACTTCGCTCAGTGGACCGAATGGACTCACGAACAGGAACTCCCCTGGGACCTGCTCCAATGGGATACCCATCAGGGTATTCAGAGACTGGTCGCCGCCCTGAACCACCTGCACCGCCAAGAGCCCTCCCTCCATGAACTCGACTTCCAGCCGGAAGGTTTTGAATGGGTGGACTGCTACAATCACGCCGAGAGCGTGCTGACTTACATGCGGAAGGGAAAAGACCCCGAGGACTTTACGATCACCTGCTGCAACTTTACCCCCGTTCCGCGGGAACACCACCGAGTCGGCGTTCCCCGAGGAGGTCGGTATCGGGAAATTTTCAATAGCGATGCGAAGGAATTCGGAGGGAGCAATATCTTGAATTCCGGCGAGCTGATCGCGTCGGATCAGGGGCACCACATGCGACCCCACTCGCTGGAAATCAAGCTCCCGCCGCTCGGAGTCGCGGTGCTGAAGCCCGACACTTCCGAGCAAGCAACATAGGATCATTCCGTTGATCAACGGACAAACCGTTCAACGGATCAACAGTTCAGCGAGCGAATTGGTCGGCGGGTCGCTGCCAGGTGACGTTCATTTCCTCTTCCAGGTCCTGGAACCACCGCTGGTAGTAGGCCCGCTGCTCATCCTGCTGCAAGGGGAAAATGTCTTGCAGGCCTCCCATGCGAAACGCTTGCAGGAACTCCTGCCGTTGCCGCTCGTCCGTGGGGGCTCGTCGAACAACTCGCACCACGAAGAAGGTGTCTTCCGGGCCGTTTCGAGCGGTACCGACTTCTTCTTCCTTCAGCTGGAAGACCGACTCCATGAACTCCCAGCTGACTCCCTCCACTCCTTCCACGTTCCCCAGCGTCGGTTGTGCGAATGGGTTGAAGCCCATGTTGCCCGTGCTTAGCCAAGTGAACTCGTTTGTCTGGAAGACTTGATCGGCATAATCCGGCAGGGATTCCTTGAGCGGACCAGGACGTTCCGCGGCGATCTTCTGCAACTCCTTCACTCGCTCATCAGCCAGCTTGCGTGCTTCCAGCACCTTCCAAGCTTCCTCGACCTCCACCCGAATTTCATCGAACGGCGGAGTGTACTCGTCCTGCTCGTCCGCCTTCCAGTACAGGAAGTCCACGCCGCTCTCGACGTTCGAACCAATCTCGCGAACTCGGAACAGGGGGACGTCCTCATCGAAGGCAATCTGGGCAAAGCTGCGAATGGATCGAGTCATGGCATCGAATCGTGCCGTCTCTCCCAGTTCGGTGTCGGAGACTTCGAAGATGTCCACCAGACCGGTACGACCATAGGTGAAACCCAATCGGTCGGCCAAGGCGTCGAAGTCCGGGGGGGCCGGTTCGGGCTCGCGTTCTCGCTCCCGCTCGGTCCGAGCAAACTCGATTTGCTGCTTCCAGATCGTATAGGCCTGGAAGTACCCCTCCAGTTCGGCTCGAGCCTCGTTCATGGCCTCTTCCAACCGCTGTTGAGCGGCGGGGCTGGCCAGCTTACGGAGAATTTGTTCCCGCGCCTCTTCCAAAGTCAGAAACTCGGAAACCGGTTCCTCCTCGGCCATCTCCTCTTCTACTTCTACCTCTTCTTCCGCCGGAGCCTCTTGCGACTCGGCCTCCTCCGCCGCGGAATCCTCGTCTGCTGGTTCGGGCTCCGCAGCTTCCGGCTCTGCTGATTCGGGTTCTGGCGACTCCGGCTCGGATGTTTCCGGCTCGGGCTGATCCGACTCCGGAGCCTCGGGCTGCTCGGAAGATTCCGCCGGTGATTCCTCTACCGGTTCGGCTTCCGCCGTATCCGGCTCGTCGGCCGGTTCGTCATCCTGAAAGACGGGAGCACAATCCGTTCCGTTCTCTTCCGATTCCGACTGCGACTGCGACTCCTGCAACTCCTGGGGCGACTCGGGGCGTGGAGATTCGTCTCCCTCCTCGGAAGCGGGCTCCTCGGAAGCCGTGTCCTCGGGAGTGGGGTCCTCGGGAGTGGGGTCCTCGGGAGTGGTATCTTCCGGAGCAGCGTCCTCGGAGGGAGCTTCTTCCGGAACGTCTACTTCGGGGGTAGCTTCCTCGGGAGTTGCCGTTTCTGGGGGCGTTACCTCAGGATTTGTATCGGGATTTGTATCGGGATTTGTATCGGGATTTGTATCGGGATTTGTTTCGGGGGTTGTTTCAGGGAGGTCTCCTGCCTCGGCCGCTTCCGGGTCGAACGGAAAATCCTCGTCATCTGGAGCGAAGGAGGGGAAGCCGGGGATATCGGGGAAGGGCGAGGAGCCGGGGGAGGGGCGACTGGCGCGTCGGTACTCGCCACTCTGCTTGCCCGCCTCATATTCCCGCAGGATTTCCGCTTCGGTGATGTTCTGCTTCTCTTGCTCCAGGAACGTATTGAAGTCGACTTTGAAGTAGGCGAAGTCGATCTTGGGCAAGCGACGGAAACCCGGATCGGCTCGCATTGGTGACTTGTAGTCGTCCTGATGGGCCTCATAAAGCTGTCGCAGGTCCGATTCGGTCGGCTGCGTCTCGACCTTCGCCACGAATTCACTGACCGGAAGCGGAAGCAGCTCGAGCGTCATCCGTTCCCGGAGTTGGTTGAAGTGTTGGAAATCGGCGGCGGGAGTGGTCGCGGCGACTCCGGTGAAGACCATCTGACGCATGTAGTGCGCCAGCAATTCACGGCGGAGTTGCTTGAAAAGACTGACTCGAGTCAGTCGGCCGCCGGTGGACGAGCGGAGGATGTCGTTCAGATCGCGATGATCGAACAGGCCATCGGCGAATCGATCCAGATAGTCATGAATGGCCGAGTCCGAGATCACCACCCCCAACTGCTCGGCCTTCTCGGCCAACAGCATCGTGGCGATCAACGCCTGCTCGCTGCTGTTGCGAAACAGTCGCATCGCTTTCGGTTGGCCATCTCGCCGCTGCACCTCCTCGGCCATGGCGTCCAGGAAATTCATGGTCAGGTGATGGTTGGTCTCCATGTTCCGCAAATCCATTTCACGGACGCGGCCTTGCGACCAGGTGACGACCACCGCCTGCCGCTGGGGACCACCGACGCCGCTTCGCGACCGAAGGTACTCGTCAATCGGCGGAATGATCACGAACGAGACAATTGCCAAGACACCGACAGCCACCAGAGCGACGTACTGGTGCTTGCGAAAGAATGAAAGCGGACTTGCCATAGGTTCGTTCCTGAACTTACTCCGTTGCCGATCGGACAGTTATTTTTCGAGGTTTTTTCGAGGTTTTTTTCGAGTGGTTTTTCGAGGGATTTCCCGAGGTATCTTTCCGAGAGGAAAACCGCTCCAGCGGTACCCCCTCGAGCATGATCGATTTACCAAGACGGCTTGACAGGTGGTTCCAGCGGGTATTAATGGTGGCGCACTCGACTACCCCGCCACCGCAGGCCGCCGATTGCTGACGATTGTAGGGTTCGACGGCGTAAATTCAATCCCAAAGGATGCAACCAGAGAAGGGCACGAAGCGAAAATGGCCAAGAAGGCAACCCCCACCGGAAAATCTCTCGTGATTGTCGAGTCGCCGGCGAAGGCTCGGACGATCTCGAAATTTCTTGGCTCGTCCTACGTCGTTGAGGCCAGCATCGGGCATGTGCGTGATCTCCCGCAGGGGAGAAAGGAGATTCCCGAGGAGCACAAGGGAAAGCCGTGGGCCAATTTGGGGGTGAATGTCGAGGAGGATTTTCAGCCCATTTATATCGTGCCCCAGACCAAACGCCAGCAAGTCAGCAAGTTGAAGAAGCTCCTGAAGGAAGTCGACGACGTCTATCTGGCGACGGACGAAGACCGGGAGGGGGAGGCGATCAGCTGGCACCTCTGCGAACTGCTGAACCCCAAGGTACCCGTCAAACGCCTGGTCTTTCACGAAATCACCGAGGAGGCGATCCAGGAAGCCCTCGCTCAGCCGCGGGATGTCGACAACCGCCTCGTCCGCGCCCAGGAAACTCGACGAATTCTCGACCGGCTGTACGGCTACGAGGTCTCCCCGCTCTTATGGAGGAAAATCGGTCCGGGACTCTCGGCCGGTCGAGTCCAAAGCGTGGCGGTCCGGCTGATTGTAGCTCGCGAGCAGGAGCGTCGGGCCTTTGTCTCCGCCACCTACTGGGATGCCACGGCCCGGTTCTCCACCGAACAGGCGAAGCAGTTTTCGGCGGATCTGGTCGCCGTCGAGGGACGACGCATTCCCAGCGGGAAGGATTTCGATGCCGCCACGGGAAAACTGACCAATCCCCAACTGCTGCTCCTGGACGAGGCGGGGGTCACGGAATTGGTCGAGCGGCTACGGGGAGCCGAGTTTCGGGTCACGAACGTCGAGGATAAACCGTACTCGACCAAACCCGCACCCCCCTTCACCACCAGCACCCTTCAGCAAGAGGCGAATCGGAAGCTGGGCTTTACCGCTCGGCAGACCATGAGCGTCGCTCAAAGCCTTTACGAGAACGGGTACATCACCTACATGCGTACCGACTCGACCAGCCTCGCCGCCGTGGCCATCGATGCCGCTCGAGATCTGGTCCGCAGTCAATACGGCCCCGACTATCTGCCGGCCGAGCCTCGGATTTACAAGTCCAAGGTCAAGAATGCCCAGGAGGCCCACGAGGCGATTCGCCCCGCCGGTCATCCCTTTCGTCTCCCAGACACGTTGCGGGGAGAATTGAATCAGGATGCTTTTCGGCTGTTCGAGCTGATTTGGAAGCGGACCATCGCCAGTCAGATGGTCGATTCCCGTGAACGGACCGTCGTCGTCTCGATCGAGGGGGGAGGGGCCCTGTTTCAGGTCCGGGGCAAGTCGATTGAATTCCCTGGCTATCTGCGGGCGTATGTCGAAGGCTCCGATGATCCCGATTCCGAACTGGCGGGAAAGGAACGCCTCATTCCCCCCCTCCAGCCCGAGGAACTGCTGCAACTGCTGCAGCTGGACAAGGTCAGCCACACCACCAAACCTCCCGCCCGGTACAGTGAAGCCAGTTTGACGAGGAAGTTGGAGGAAATGGGGATAGGTCGTCCCAGTACCTACGCCTCGATCATCGACACCATCTTGGCTCGGGATTACGTCTTCAAGAAGAGCAACGCGCTCGTGCCGACGTGGGTCGCCTTCTGCGTGGCCCGGTTGTTGGAATCCCATCTCCCCTCCCTGGTCGATTACCAGTTCACCGCCCAAATGGAAGATTTTCTGGATTCCATCAGCCGCGGTGAATCGGAGCACTTGGACTACCTGCGGGAATTCTATTACGGCAACGGCAGCTCCGGATTGAAGAACACCGTCCAGGACAATCTGGAAAAAATCGACGCTCGCAGCATGAGCCTGTTCGAAATCGGCACGCCTGATTCGGGGGACCGGCGCGAACCGATATTCCTGCGTGTCGGGCGGTATGGACCGTTCATTGAGCAGGGGGATAGGGAGACCGAGTCCTACCGGAAGGCAAGTTTGCCGGATGACTTGGCCCCCGACGAGCTGACCGTGGAACTGGCGCTGGAGTTACTTGAGCGAGGCGAGCAGGCCGAGCAACCGCTGGGACGCTGCCCGGAAACGGATAAACCGGTCTTTTTGAAGCAGGGACGGTTCGGGCCTTACGTCCAACTGGGAGGAGGTGACGGAGATGGCGAGAAGCCCCGCAACGCCTCGCTCCTGAAGGGAATGGACCCTGGGGACGTGACACTCGACCTGGCCCTCAAACTGCTTTCGCTCCCTCGGGAACTCGGGGTCCATCCGACGATGGGGGAACCGATGGTGGTGTCCAATGGACGTTGGGGCCCTTACGTCAAGTGTGGAAGTGAAACTCGGTCGCTCCCAGCCGACCTCTCGCCGCTGGATGTACTTCCCGAGCAGGCGATCGAACTGCTCGCTCAGCCCAAGAAAGGGGGGCGAGGTCGAGCGACTCCCAAGGAGCCGCTGAGGACGTTTGAAGTCTCGCCGGTCACGGGTGAGCCGATCCAGCTTTTGGATGGACGATACGGTCCCTACGTGACGGACGGAGCCTCCAACGCGTCGCTCCCGAAGGGGAAGACGCCCGAGGAGCTGACGTTTGACGAGGCGGTGACGTTGCTTGCGGAGCGGGCCGCAAAGGCCCCGGCCAAGAAGAAGAAGGGGACCAAGAAAAAGGCTGCCGCCAAGAAGAGTTCGGCCAAGAAAAGTTCGACGAAGAAGGGGGGGGCGAAGAAGAAAGCCACCAAGAAGTCCGACACAGGCAAGAAGGCCGTGAAGAAAAAAAGTTAGCTTGACGCCCGTGGTTTGCCCCCCGGTTATTCTCGCCGGCGCGTTCCCTCCTCCTGCCGCGATAGGATCGACTTCATGACTTTCAGATCGGTGTAATACATGGCGCTCGGGTTGATTTCCCGCTGGTCCAGCCATTGTCGATGAGCATTCACGGCGGGAAGTCGTGCAATCCGAGGAAGAAGGTACAGCCAAAGCGTCCCGAGCAGCAGCAGGCCCAACCCAAGTCGGGCCCACCGCCGGGCTCGTCCCTTGCGCGTCGTGTTGTCTCCCGGTTCACCCGACTCGACCAAATTCTTCTTCATGATTCCGTTTTCCCCAAAGGGGATTTGACTGATGTGGGGAGTCGCCTTCGGGGAGTTGACGTCAGGGAGCTGGCTTCGGAGGAAATGACTTTCGGAGGAGTTCCGAGCAGGAGATCAGGGAGGGCGTCAGGGGAGCAGATCCTGAATGCGTTCCCGGAAGACGACGTGAAACATCAGCCAAGCCATGAACAGGGTCAGACAGAGGTTCAGCCCCTGTCCGCAGACATAGAGCAGTAGCGGTTTTCCACCTCGGAGGTAAGGAGCCAACTGGCGAAAATTCGTGTCCAGCCCGATGCTGACGAACGCCAGACAAAAGAGCCAGTTGCGCAAGACCTTCGTCGAACTGTCGATCATGGTGTTGATGAGTGGAACTCCGCCGGTCATCGTTCCATGGATGGTGGAGAAGATGACCGACGCGAGAACGAAGCCGATCACGAATTTTGGAAAGCGGTTCCAGATTTCGAGTGCACTGGGACGCCCTCCTGCGGGATCTCTTTCGACTCGGGTCACCCAATAAATCGCGCCTCCGAACGCGGTGACACCAATCAAGATGTTTTGGATCATCTTCACCGTGGCGGCGACCTCCAAGGCCTGGTCTCCCAGAGCGGCACCCGCCGCCGCGACCGCTCCGGTGGAATCGATCGTGCCTCCGATCCAAGCTCCTCCCAGGATCGGATCGATTCCCAAGAGTTGAATCACGGCCGGGAGGACGACCATCATGATCACGGTAAAGCAGAGCGACATGCCGATGGCCAGCGACAGTTCTTCCTTCTTGGCCTTGCAGGCCCCCGCCGTGGCGATCGCCGCCGACACGCCGCAGACCGACATATCGGCCGAGATGACCATGTTCAGGGAGCGTGAGGGAATCTTGAGAACCCATTGGCCGAACAGATAGGTCGTGATCAGCACGATGGGCGTCACGACCCAGGCCACGAAAATCCCGGGAATCCCCAGCGCCAACAGCCTCGACATCAAGACTTCCGCCCCCAAAAGCACCAGTCCCGTCTTGATATAGAACTCCGTCAGCACGGCGGGGCGGAGGAATTGCGGCGTGCCGATCGAGTTGCTGATCAGCAGTCCCAGCAGCAGGGCCCAGAGGGCGTACTCGAGATTCAGAGCCTCGATGACGCTCTGGTCCGCCATCAGATAGGCCAGCATGGCCAACAGGAAGACAAGAGGAAACGCGAGCAGGAACCGGCCTGCCGATCGTCCTCGGATGAACATGCAGGAAGCCAACAGAAGTCCGAGCACCAGGAAAGTTCCCACGATGGGTCGAACCAGGCTGATTGCTTCGTCGTCGCCCTTGACGTTCTCTTCGTTCTCCCGTTTCTCGTTTTCCTCATTTTGTTCGAGTTGGTTGTCTTCCTCGTCTTCCGCATCGGGACTCGGCCGCTTTTCGAAAGCCTCCCAAGGACTGTAGGTCCACGTGCCCGGTTTTCCCAACCAGGACTTCAGCGGCGCCACCAGGGTGACGGGCTCCCCGTCCCGGAGCCCGCGAGAAACCGCCTCGGGTTGCCCCCACCAAACGACCAGAAAGGAAACAAGCAGAATGACTGCGGCGCAGCCGACGGCACACCAATCCTCCGACTGAGTTACTCGTTTCCAAAAACCATGAGGCCTTGCCGCGTCACCGGCTGACACATCGTTGGCTGATGCATCGTTGGATGCCGCGTCGCTTGATGTTTGGAAAGGGGGCTTGTCCGAGGGACCGGAAGTAGACATGGCACTTGGGGTGGAAGGTGAGTCAGGATAGGCGGATTCCGCCGAGAGGCCGCCTTAAGTTCCGCGTCTTGGAAGTCTCTCATCCGGACGGAGGATATCGCGAGAGAATCTTGACAACATTTCGCGAGAATTTCGCGAGAATTTGGCGAGAACTTCGTAGGAACGGAAATCGGATGGCGGTGGTGACAATTACTTTTTTGCTTCTGCTTTTTCTTCTTTCGTCATTTGTCTTTCGACCCATGCGAGCTTCGGGGAGACTGTGCCGATTATTCTTGGCGCGGCACGCGGGAAAACAGATAGAGCATTTCTCGAGCAATCTGGCGGGAGGTGGCGTCGTACGCATCTGCCTCGTCCGACTGACCATCACGATGCCGTGGGTCGTCGTAGGGGATGGCGACGCGCTGCAGCGCGCCGACAACCGTCGGACAGGACTCGTCCGCGTCGCTGCAGGTCATCACGGCGCAAAATCCCCGAGTTGGATTGGGGGGATGATCGAAGACTTTCGAGTAGAACTCCCATCCCGCGGCTTCCGCGTGGGGTCGGAGCCGATAGCGTGGATTAGGGCCGGGCAAATTCGCGTCCACCAGCCAGCCTGCTCGCCCCAGCGCCGCGACGCTCCGCTCATTCATGGCGGTCGCCTCGGTACCGCCCGAATAAGTCTCGACATGATCCATTCCATGTCGAGCGGCCGCCAGGGCGCTCCAAGCTTGAGCGAAATGGCTGCGGCGAGAATTATGAGTGCATATGAACGTCAGTTTTGCCGGTTCCCCTTTTTCTCGCCGCTCCGCCACGAACTTGGCCAGTAACTCCAAGTGAACTCGCCGCTGCTCCGGGATCTCGGCAAACTCGTTTTCTCGGTCTCGAACATACGATTCAAGGGTCGAGTTCAGTTCCACGGAAAGTCCTCGGTTTTCCAGCCCCAACAACAGCAAGGCCACAAGTCCAAACCAGCTCAGCAAACGAGTCGCGGAATTTCCTGTTTCGTGGGACTTCCAGGCCAGGGGCTTAGGTTTTGTGCGACAATAGTCGGATCGCCATGGAGTTCGTGCGCGGTTTTCCATCGAAGTGGCCGATTCCTTGTTCTCGTGTGGATGACTTCTACTTCGGTTGAGTTCCAGTGTGGATGGATTCATCGGCGAGTTGATCCTACTCGCCCGGCCGACGAGTTCCCAGGGCTTCATGTCTCCAAAATTTGCCGGACCTTCCTGGCCAGATTTTGGGGCGTGAAGGGCTTGGGGAGAAAATGTTCCTCGGCATTGACCAAGACTTCGCGTATCACTTCATCATCGGTGTAGCCGCTGATGAACAGCACCTTTGTGTCGATTTCCCGATCTCTCAACTCGGCGACCAATTCCCCACCGCTCATTTCCGGCATGACCACGTCGGTGACGATCAGATGGATCGGTGGAGAATTTTCCGAGAACACCTTGAGGGCTTCGCGGCCGTTCCGAGCTTCGATGACGCGATAGCCGAGTCCTTCGAGGGATTGGCGAGCGATGTTGCGGACGCCCGATTCGTCCTCGACGAGTAGAATGGTTTCGTTCCCGCGACAGGCGGGAGCGGAGGATGGAGTCAATTCGGAGGGTGGTTGGTTTTCGGCTCGCAATAAAATTCGGAAGCTGGTCCCCTTTTCGACCTCCGAGTCGACCTGGATGAAACCTTCCGACTGTTTGACAATGCCGAAGACCGTGGCCAAACCCAACCCGGTTCCCTTCCCCGGCGCCTTGGTTGTGAAGAACGGCTCGAATATCCGTTGGCGAACGTCGGGAGGAATTCCACAGCCGGTGTCCGTGATCGTCAGTTCCACATAAGTTCCCGGTTCCCCATCCACGAATAGCTCGGCCTCCGCCTCGTCGATCGTGACTTGACGGGTGCGAATGGTCAGTGTTCCCCGCTGCGGCATGGCGTCCTGAGCGTTCACGGCCAGGTTGATGATGACTTGCTCCAATTG
>JBJHCD010000011.1:12897-20180 GCA_050485845.1 Pirellulaceae bacterium
GTTTACGGCTGAATGCCAGAAGCTGCGAGGTCAGGTTTTTCGCTCGTTCGCTGGCCTGATGAATCTCGTTGAGCATCGACTGCTCGGAACTCCCGCTCGGAAGACTCTCCAGCATCAGCTCACTGTAGCCCAGGATGATGGTGAGGATGTTGTTGAAGTCGTGGGCCACGCTCCCAGCCAATTGGCCGATGGCGTCCATCTTCTGGCTGTGCCGTAAACGACTTTCCAGTTCCTTTCGTTCGGAAAGATCCGTGATCCCTCCCAGCATCCGTATCGGCTTGCCATTTCCATCTCGAATGATGTAACCTCGATCCAGCACGTACGCATATTGGCCGTCATTCCGGAGGAACCGATACTCGAACGCACACGTTTCGTCATCCTGTTGCATCGCGTTTGACAAGGTGGTCGATACTCGCTCTCGATCATCCGGATGAATGCGAAGGTTCCATGCTTCGAGCGTGGCGACCTCCTCCGGGCGACAACCGATCAGGGTTTCCAGCCCCTCGTTCCAGGTTAATGCACCCGCCCCGATATCCCACTCCCAGATAATGTCATTGGTGACTCGGGAGATCAGTCGAAATCGGGCTTCACTCTCTTGAAGGGCATTTTCCTTTCGATCTCGCTCCACGGCAATTCCGACCAGATGGCATGTCCGTTCGACCAGCTCGAATTCCTCGGCCCCTGGCGATCTCGGTTCTCGGAAATAGACGGCAAAGGTGGCAAGCGGATTCCCTTGCTTGTCCAGCACGGGGGTTGACCAGCAGGCTCGTAAACCCTGCTCCAAGGGGAATTGGCGGCAGTGTGCCCAGAGTGGGTCCGTGGCGATGTCCGAGACAATCACCGTCTCTCGCCGATAGAGGGCGGTGCCACATGATCCCGTTCGAGGGCCGATGACCAGTCCATTCACGATGTCATTGTACTGCCGGGGGAGGTGAGGGGCCGCGGCGACTCGCATCGTCCGGCCATCTTTCTCCAAGACAATGACCGAGGTGACGGTATCGGGAAGCAACTCCTCCAGCCCGACCGCAATCGCATGCAGCACCTCGTCCAAGGGAGCATCCGTGGAGACCATTTCCAAGATTTCGGCTTCCCAGACGCGAAGATAATCTCGCCGCTGTTGTTCGGTCACGTCGCGAAAATTAACGACCGCTCCCTGAATGCCACCCTCTTCATCCAGCATGGGGGAGACGACGTATTGAACCGGTACCATGCTCCCATCCTTGCGAAAGAAAACTTCATCGGTGATGCTCCGCGTGATCCCGTCTTGCAGCGTCCGATGAATCGGACAGTCTTCCAGGGAATACTCGGAGCCATCCGGGTGACGGTGATGAAGTACCTCGTGGGAGATCTTGCCGACCAATTCGTCAAAGCCGTATCCCAGGATCGCTTCGGCCTGCCGATTGTCGAATAGGATGCGACCGTTCGCATCCAATCCATGGATCCCTTCACCGACGGAATTGAGCAGCAGGCTGAGTTGTCGTTGGGAGTCGGCCAATTTCGTCGCCGCTTCGTGCCGTGCCGTGATATCTCGAATCGTTCCCACGAACAGCGGTTCCTCGCTGTCGCCGACCGCCACGACCGTAAGCTCAACGGGAAACTCCGTGCCGTCTCGACGACAGGCCGTGAGTTCAATTCGCCGATTCAATATCTTGGCTTCTCCCGTGGCGAGGTAATGGGCCAGGCCGACTCGATGCCGTTCCCGCCATGTCGGTGGAATAAAGATTTCCGCTAGGGATTGCCCCATGGCCTCCTCGCGAGTAAGACCAAACATCTGTTCGGCGGCCGTATTCAAGTCGACGATGTTTCCCTCGCCATCCATCGAGACGATGCCGTCCAGGGACGATTCCCATACCGCCCGGCCGAAAATCCATGGCACGGCCGCCAGCAGGCCGAGCCACCCTGTCATGGAATTTGCCTCCATGACTCCCCATGGCTCCGCAAGGAGAAGCCCGGACAACAAGAGCAGCCAAGCGGGCGGGTGAAGCAGCGTCGAGGGGGAGAGGATGGATTGGAGGTGGTCCCGCGCGTCCAGGGCACGTCCATTCCATTCGCACTTCAGTTTCCAACGTGGTGACATCGCGCCGGCTTGGAAAAGGGAATTCGGTCGATCAGGTAACATTACGAGGAGGTCCCCAGGATCTCATGCACCTTCCGCGCCAGAGTAGTCGGCGTGAAAGGCTTCTGCAAAAAGAACTCCGCCGCCTCGAGAACTCCATTTCGCACGACTGCGTCATCCGTGTATCCGCTCATGAACAGGACCTTCGTCTGTTGACACTGTTTCCGCAGTTCCTCCACCAGTTCTCGGCCATTCATCTCCGGCATGACCACGTCGGTGATCACTAGCTGGATGGTTGGGGAGCCGGACCGGAGTAGTTCGAGTGCCTCGCGTCCCTGGGCGGCCTCGAACACTCGATAACCGAACGTTTCCAGGGCCAGCCTCGCCAATCGGCGTACCCCCTCGTCGTCCTCGACCAAGAGAATCGTGGCCCGCCCCATTTCAACTTCCTTCTCGGGAGGTACCTCGGGGGAGACTTCGCAAGCCACGGCCGGGAAGTAGATTTGGAACCGTGTTCCCCGCCCCGGTTCGCTTTCGACTTCAATGGACCCGCCACTCTGCTTGACAATTCCGAACACGGTCGCCAGTCCCAAACCGGTTCCCTTCGTCGGTTCCTTCGTCGTGTAGAACGGCTCGAAAATGTGCTCCCGCACTTCGGCCGACATCCCGCAGCCGTTATCCGATACCGTGAAGAGAACATGGGAGCCCGATGGGCAATGATCCTGGCGTTCAGAATCATATTCTCCCCATTCGACATCCCGCGACTCGAGCTTGAGGATTCCACCGGAAGGCATGGCGTCCCGTGCGTTGACGACGAGATTGATGACGACTTGCTCCAATTGTCCGGGGTCGACAAGGATGCGATGTCGCAAGGGGGCGAGTTGGGTGATGAGCTGAATATCTTCGGGGATTAGTCGCCTGAGGAGTCGTTCCATCTTGGCCACGACGGCGTTGAGGTCGACGACTTGGGGAGCGAGGACTTGTTTTCGGCTGAAGGCCAATAGCTGACGAGTCAGATTCGCCGCCCGTTCACTTGCCTCGTGAATCTCGAGCAACATGGGCCGCTCGGGGCTGTCCGTGGGCCAGGTCGTCAACAGGAGTTCACTATAGCCCGTGATGATGGTCAGGAGGTTGTTGAAATCATGGGCGATCCCCCCGGCCAGTTGCCCGACCGCTTCCATCTTCTGGCTCTGCAGGAGTTGCTCTTCCAAATGCCGGCGTTCCGTCAGGTCCGTCATCCCGCCGATCATGCGGAGCGGCTTTCCTTCGGAATCGCGAATGATGTGACCGCGGTCCGAGACATACCGGTAATGCCCCTCTTTGTGCAGGAAACGGTAGTCGCAATGAAAGCTCTCCCCCTTCGATTCCAACGTCTCCCGCAAACTCTGTAGAACTCGCGCTTGGTCGTCTGGGTGAATTCGATTGGTCCAGCAGTCCAGCGACGGTTCCACCTCGTCGCGGCAAAAGCCGAAGAGCGACTCAAATCCCTCGTTCCACCAGAGGAGATCGGTGGAAATATTCCAATCCCGGATGGCATCGTCGCTGGCCTTGGCAAGTAGCCGAAACCGTTCTTCATTCTCACGGATCAGACGTTCCGCTTCCAGTTGCTGCGTCACATCGCGAAAGTAGATAGCGAGGCCTTCCGACGATGGGTAGGCATGAACCTCGAACCATTTTTCCAGCGGACCATAATAGGCTTCGAAGGTCACGGCCTTCCCTTCCTCAACGGCCTGCTGATAGAATCGCTCGAAATCCGATCCCACGGCCTCCGGAAACTCGTCCCACAGGCTGTTTCCCCGCAATTCTTCACGTGAGCGATTCAGCAGCCGTTCTGCTTCGAGATTGACATAGTCGAATCGCCAGTCGGGGTCGAGCGTAAAGAAGGCGTCGGTGATACTTTCCAAGGTTGTTGTCAGACGAGCGGCGAGATCCGTGGCCTGCTGCTGAAGCTGGACGATCTCATGGACGTTAGCCGTCGTGCCGAACCACTTGGTCAACTGGCCTCGAGAATCGTAAATCGGTACGGCCTGTACATGAAACCATTCATAACGGTTCCGATCCGCGGAATGGATCCGATACTTCATGCTGAATGGCCGACGCTCCAAATAGGATTCCGACCAGAGCCTGCGGCATTCCTCCAGATCTTCCGGATGGAGGAATTTCTGCCAAGTCGGATCCAGGGGCGTTTCGGCACTCAGCTTGGTGTATTCGTAGAATTGCCGATTCGCGTAGTCGACGACTCCTTCGGGAGTCGCCGTCCAGACGATGACGGGCATCGCTTCGGCTAGCTGCCGAAAGCGAGTCTCGCTGGCGGCCAGCGTGATTTCAGTCTCCTTCCGCTCATCAATGTCCTGAATGGCCCCCTGAATTCGCTTGATCGCCCCTTCGGCGTCGCGCACCGCCTCGCCAATCAGTCGCACCCACCGCTTTCTTCCCTTCGCGGTTCGCATCCGCAATTCCAGGTCAAATGAAGTCCCCTTGCGGAGGCAATTCTCCATGGCCTCGCGGACCACTTTTTGATGTTCGGGTAGGTAGAAGCTGAGCAGATCTTCCAGATTGGGGACTTCGGTGGCCTCCAGTTCATGGATCAGCCTCGCTTCTTCGCTCCACTCAATCTCATTCTGGTCCAACCGCAAGTTCCAGGCTCCCATTCGGCCGACTCGCGAGGCGATCTGCAGCAGCGATTCGCTCTTGCGCAGTTCCTCCTCGGCCGCCCGTTGCTGGGTGATGTCTTGAGCGACAACGACGATGTGTCGTGTGTTGTCGGCGCGATCTCGCAGGGCGGAGATGCTAGTGCGGCACCAGACCGTTGCACCCAGTTTGTCTCGGCAGCGTTTTTCCAGCACGCCGTGATCGCGAATTCCCCGCAGTAGCTCCTCATAAATCCCGACAATACCGGGAGTGTAATCCGGATGTGTCACGCAGGTGATGTTGCGGGATAACAGTTCCGCCTCGGAGTAGCCCAACATCTGGCAATAGGCGGCGTTCGCCTCCACGAATTGCCCTGCGGCATCGGTGACCGCGATCCCCGTGGCCGCCCCTTCGAATGTCCGCCGGAATCGTTGTTCACTGGCTTCCAATTCGGCGGTTCGGCGAGCGACCATGTCTTCGAGTTTTTCATTGAGATGGCGCACTTGCCGCTGGACCCGACGCTCTTCCGTGATATCTCGGAAAACGAGGACGATGCCGATGAATCGCCCCTGTTCATCCCGGATCGGAGTGGCGTTTTCCGAGATGGTTCGTTCCGGGCCGTTCCGGCTGACCAGAATGGACTGGTGAGTCAGCCCGCTCGGAGTATTGGGCTCGAGCACCGCCGCAATCGGGCGGGTGAAGGGATGTCGAGTAGACTCGTCGACGACTTGAAACACCTCCTCGAGGTGCTTGCCCAGCGCCTCGCCTTGAGTCCAGCCTGTCAGTTCTTCGGCGGCGGGATTCAAGCGAGTGATCCGCAGATCGACGTCCGTCGCGATCACGCCGTCCCCCAGCGACTTCAAGGTGACGGTGAGATCCTGCTCGCGATGGAATAGTTGTTGGTTGGCGTTGGAGAGACCTTCGTTGAGCCGTGCGAGCTGGCGCGATTGCCGGGATGAATGTTGGATCATGACGGTGCTGATGAGGGTCATCACGATTCCCCCTAGGGAAATCACCCATGGCCAATTGGATCTCTGCTGGCGGATGTACTCCGGCCCCGCGATCGCCGAGAGGTTCCAAGTACGATTGGCCCAGGCTATTTCGTTGGTCACCCGAGGCAGGCCGGGAGGGACGGAAGCCAAATCGGAATAGGGGAAAGGTTCGTCCGACGACTCACCAGATGTCCGATGGGCGATCATCTGGCCGCTGGGGCCATCGAATAGGGCAACCGACAGACCGGCTCTCCGAAATCCCGTGTAGGCATCATGCAGGAGAGGAGTCGGTTGGAGCACGCCGACGTAAAATCCCAGGAGCGCCGCGGCCCGCTCCTTCGCCGTCGCAGGTGGCGAGTCCTCTTGGTAGACGGGAACGATCAGTAGGACACCCAGCGGGCCATGTGGATCATGAGGCAGGTGCAGCGGAGGGGTGACTGCGGGGCGACCCGTGTCGCGGGAATGGGCCAGGGCCTCCCACCGCGCGGAATCCGAATTGAGATCGAAGCCAAGGAGGAGGGCGTATTCATCGTGGGGAGTGATGAATTGGATCGGGAAAAACTCAGTGCGATCCTGGGCCGCAATCAATTCCAGCTGATCATTGAACTGTTGGATCCGATATTTCTCGGCCCCCTCGCGGCGTTGTGATCGCTCAAATTCGAGCCGCTGATGGTCGGCCACTCGGGGGCGCCAATCCAGGGCTCGCAGAGCGACATGCCGCTGTAGCAACTCGGTGGAAAGCTGGCGAAAGACCTGTTCGTTCCCATGTCCATTGACCGAGAGATAATTCGCCAAGGCTTTTAGATCCGCTTCGGACCACCGCAGCGCTTCCTGGAATTTCGTCAGGCTTTCCTGGTTGATCTCCCGAAACTCCGCCTCAATCGCCCGGGACTCAACCATGTCGAGCAGCAGGAAGGCGAGGATGGAAGTCAAGATTCCCAGCATGCCGAGCAGCAAGGCGGGGGACCAAGTCCGAAGCGTGCGGCCTCGAGTTTCGGGGAACTGGTGCGTCGAATCAACGCTGGATGGGAGCGGTCCCTTTTTCTCTGCGGGCAATCGTTCCGGCCGACTCTCGAGCGGATCCGTGGGTTTCACAACCGGCCTATTTCCCGGCGACTTTTCGGGGAGGGAGCCTTGAGGGCTTCGGTCGGATTCTGAACGATTCATCGGTCCCGATTCCCTAACCCGTTTTCTCATCGACAAGCCGGACCCGCAGCCCACATTGCGGTGACGCCGCAATCACGCCACCTTTACCATACTTGTGACGCGCACGGTTGTCGATTGGACGGATCATAAGCCCAGTACCCCCGACAGGACTCGAACCTGTGACCTGCAGTTTAGGAAACTGCCGCTCTATCCAGCTGAGCTACGAGGGCAAACGCTGTTTTTCTCGGAAAATTCGTGGGATCTGGAATCGAAGCTTCTACTGTCGAACCGCCGCTTGACGCCTGTCTTGACACCTGCGTGGCGAAATAAAACGCTTGGTGCCTCTCCCCCCGAATAATGCCGACCGCCTACTGGCAACCGAATACTGGCGACCGACGACCGTCAGCTCGGGAGGTATTCGCTTGATCACCATTCCCAGAGCAACTGCGGCATTATTC
>JBJHCD010000012.1:0-5553 GCA_050485845.1 Pirellulaceae bacterium
AGACAGCGAGTGTCGTGACGGTATGTGTCATTCGGGAAGCGGAACAGGGTGAAACCGCTACGTTCAATGGCTTGACAAGAGAAGAAATTGTCATGACGGAAGACCACGACGAAAAGCTGGCCCAGGAATGGTACGACAAGAAGTCCGCGATGATGGTCGACATTCTTGGTGAGGAGCATGACAGGGTGATGCATGCGATCATTCCCTACGCACTCGGAGGTGGGCTCGATCTGTACTACTTCCCCAACCGCGTCGAGGGGACCGCAATCGCGACCAAGGAACTCAGCGAGTTGCCCGGTGAAGGATCGTCCAATGACGTGCTGGAAATGTACGAACTCGTCATGTTCACACGCCACCCGTTATCACTCGACGATGCCCATGATGAATCGACGCCGTTTGGTCGAGCCCATCATACGATCAACGCGATTCTCAACTGCATAGCCCCCTACAGCCAACAGGCGACACTGAATCCCCATGACACCTGTGAGTTCCCCGCGGAAATGGAGACGGTTGGGGGGAGGTGTCTGATCTTCGATGCCTACGACATGGACGAGGAGCAAGCGGAGTTCGGTTTGCTGGCAATCATCGAGATTCACCGCTCGGAAATGGAGTACGCTCGGGAACATGGCGGAGAAAGACTGCTCGCCGAACTGCGGAAGGCGGGGTACTATCCTTATTCGGATCTGGATCGTCCCCCCGTGGCGTAGTCCCCGTGGAGTAGTCCCCGTGAAGACAACTGGAGTTCACGCAAAAAAGGAGCATCCATTGAAAGCCTTTGCCCTCATCGGAATCTTCCTGTTCGCGGCTTCCAGCGTCGTTGCACAGCAGCCGGAATCGAAAGACGTGGATCAGCGAGAGGACTGGATCTTCATCCAAAACGTAGACCTCCGGGTTGGGCTGTTGCGGTCGCATGGTGGCGCCATTGCACATCTGTCATTGCCCGACTCCAGCTTCAACAGACTGAATCACTATGACCATGGCCGATTGGTCCAGCAGTCTTACTATGGTGATGAAGACGGTTCACGTTGGGTCGATAAACCGTGGCGATATAATCCCGTTCAGGGTGGCGACTACAAAGGCAAACCCGCGGAGGTCGTGGAAATGAAGTCCACCCAAACGACGGCTTACGCGAGAGGACATTCGGTAGCTGGCCAGTCGTGGCTCCGCCGGCACGGGGCCAGACGGAGGCCAAGTCGGACGGAGACCAAGACGGACGGAGGCCAATAGATGACGTGGATCCCATGCCAACCCATGGCTGACTGATGTTGGACCACGCCAAACTAAGGCGTAACGGAGGTCAGTTCGCTCGGCCCCCGCATGTTCGCGGGAAACCAATCGGTGGTTCGGTTGGCGACTTTTACCAAGGCCAACATCACGGGAACTTCGACCAGCACGCCGACCACGGTGGCCAGCACCACGGGAGACGAGGCCCCAAACAACGTGATCGCGACCGCCACCGCCAATTCAAAGAAGTTGGACGCGCCGATCATGCCGGCCGGCGCGGCAATATCGTGAGTACACTTGACTTTTTGGCAGACCAGATACGCGATGAAGAAGATGAGAAATGTCTGAATCACCAAGGGTATGGCGATCAAGAGAATGTGGAGGGGGTTTTCCAGAATGACCTTGCCCTGAAACGAAAAGATGAGGATGAGCGTCAGTAGCAGCCCACCGACGGTTACGTTATTGAACTTGGCTAGGAAGGTGTTGTTAAAATAGTCGATGCCTCGTCGCCGAATGACCGTCGTCCGTGTCAGAATTCCACCGGCCAAAGGAATCACCACAAAGAGAAACACCGACAGGAGCAGAGTTCCCCAGGGAATGCTGATTCCTCCAACGCCCAAGAGTAGAGCCACGATGGGAGTGAAAGCGACCAAAATGATCAGATCATTGGTCGCGACTTGAACGACCGTATAGGCCGCATTACCTCGAGTCAGGTGGCTCCAGACAAAGACCATCGCCGTGCACGGAGCAGCGCCGAGCAGCACGGCACCAGCCAGGTAGTCCTTGGCCAGTTCATGCGGGATCAGTGGCTTGAAGACGACGAAGAAGAAAAATGCGGCAATACCAAACATGGTAAACGGTTTGATCAACCAGTTGACCACCCAAGTGACAAACAATCCCTTGGGATTCTTGCCGACATCCTTGATACTGGCGAAGTCAACCTTCATCATCATCGGATAGATCATCAGCCAGATCAGGAAGGCAATCGGTATCGACACCTGGGCGTACTCGAACCTTCCGAGGAACTCGGGGATGAATGGGAGAAATTTGCCAATCAGGATTCCCGCCACCATGCAGAGCGCGACCCAATAGGTCAGATTTTTCTCGAAGAAGCTGATGGGGGCCTTCTTTCCTTGTCTCATCACTGTTTCGTCCTTCCGACTGCCGGCTTGTGCACGAGATCCATTTCTTTGATGTAGCGCGCCGGCCCCCCCCGGGGTCAGCGACAGGGAATGGTGTTTTCCGGAGCGGATGCAATCCGATCCGGAACTGAAGGGCGAATCGGGGTTTCCATCGCATGGAGAAGATATGCTGGTTCCCCAGATTATCGTCTATCGTCGAAGTACGATGGTTTCAGGCAAAAAAAACCGGTCTTCAGAGACCGGAGACAAACGCTTTCAGTTCATGTAGTTTCTCGCTGTTCACTCCGTAGCAGACTTTCGGCCCGTCGACTTCTCCTTGAATCAACCCGGATTCCTTCAGAATCTTCAAGTGCTGCGACACGGTCGATTGGGCGAGCGGTAGTTGGTCGACAATTTCGCCGCAAATACAGGACTCGCGCTCGATCAGCAGGCGGACGATTCGCACCCGGGCCGGATGGGCGAGCGCCCAGGCCAGCTTGGCGAACTGCTCGGCAGACTCATCCCGAGGCAGGATCACGCTCGACGCGTCGCAGCACGCCGCCTTCAATTCTCGAGTAGCCATCAAACGCCCCATTTGTTAATCGTCGCTGAACGATGAATAGTATCGAGCCGGGGCGATGGTGTCAATGAGCCGATTCCGGTTAATGTCGCGTTTACCCGGAAAATTCCTGCGAATGAAGCAGAACTCGCTTGTGAATCCGGTGGATCACCAGATGCCACGAGCGTGATCGTTCGTCTCGCCACTTCCGTGCCGCTCTTCTCACTACCCGCATGCGGTCGCCGCATGGTATAAAATCCGTGAACGGTTACGCGGAAACCTCTCGCCTTCCTACCAGGTACGTCCCTCCCAATGGTGCGTGCGTCCTCGTCAACTGAGCAGTTGCCGGACGACCTTTCCATGCACATCGGTGAGTCGGAAATCGCGGCCCTGAAAGCGGTAGGTTAGCCGAGTATGATCGAGGCCGAAGAGGTGAAGCAGCGTGGCATGGAGGTCATGAACGTGAACCGGATCATGAGCCACTTCCCAGCCGATCTCGTCGGATTCCCCAATCACCTGGCCTCCCCTCACACCTCCCCCTGCCAGCCACATACTGAAGGACTTCGGATGGTGGTCTCGTCCCGTCACTTTGGTCGATCCCGCTCGATTCTCCCCCAAAGGAGTTCGACCAAACTCGGAGCCCCAAACAACAAGCGTCTCTTCGAGCAGACCGCGCTGTTTGAGATCCTTCAGTAACGCGGCAATCGGCTGATCAGCCATCAGGCAGTTATGTTTTAACTGCGGCTCGAGATTGCTGTGATGGTCCCAAGAGGCATGAATGACATTCACAACCCGCACGCCCCGTTCGACCATCCGTCGAGCCAGGAGGCAATTACGGGCGAACGTGCCGAACAGTCCTTTCCCCCCGAGGTTGCTGGCAATCGGAGGCTCGTCCCGTTCCAACCCGTACATGTCGAGAGTCGCCTGGGATTCGTCCGAAAGATCAATTAAGTCCGGCGCGGCCGTCTGCATGCGGAAAGCAAGCTCATAGGAACTGATGCGGCTGGCCAATTCCGGATCGCCAACCTCCTCCATGCGCAGTCGATTGAGATCGTTCACCGCCCGGATGTTGGAGAACTGCATGGCCGGGTTGATCCCTGGAGGATTGCGGAGATTCTGTACGGGGTCCTCTCCGTTTCCAAACAACACACCGGAATAGACGGACGGGAGGAAGCCACTCGACCAGCTTGCCGAACCTCCGGGAACTCCGCGACCGACCGTCACCATGGTGACAAATGCCGGCAGGTTCCGAGACTCACTTCCCAACCCGTAACAGAGCCATGAACCGACACTGGGACGTCCGGCGATGGCCGAGCCGCAGTTCATAAGCAGCTGTGCGGGAACATGATTGAACTGGTCCGTATGCATCGAACGAATCAGCGCCAGATCGTCCGCACGGCCGGCAATGTGGGGCAGCAGTTCCGAGATCTCCATTCCACATTCGCCATGCTTTTGAAACTTCCGTGGCGTCCCCATCAACCGGGCACTTTCCTTCTGCAAAAATGCAAACTGCATTTTCTCGAGGAGCGACTCCGGTAATGCCTCGCCATCCAACTCGTTCAGCTTCGGCTTGGGATCGAAAAGATCTACCTGGCTTGGTCCCCCTTCGAGATAAATGTAGATGCAGTTCTTCGCACGGGGAGAAAAGTGGGGCGGACGCGGTTCGAGCGGACTCGGCTCGCGAAGCTCCCCTGCCATCGCGGGTGTCGCGCTCAGTCCGTCCATGGCGAGCAGATTCGCGAGCGCCACCGTCCCGGCCCCGGACAGACCCTGCGTGATGAATCGTCGCCGGCTACTTTGCAGCAATGCTTCGGGGGACTTCGTCACCCATCTACTCCCGAGTAATAAATTCATGGACGTTTATCAAGCTTCGAGCCACGATCACTCGCGCGGCTTGGTCCCTCAAATCAACTTCCTCCAGGGGCTCTCCGACAAGCGAACGAATTTCTTCGTCGGCAACCTCATCGAGGAGTTCGAGCTGTTCCCAGTATAAGTCAATGAGGCGTTGGAGTTCCTCTGGATTGGGATCACGGGCGAGGCAAAGCCGGAACGCTTCGCGAACCCAGCTCTCTGTTTCCGCCGCTTGGCCGCCATGGTTCGCCACCATTCGCCGACCGAGTTGTTGGGCCGCTTCGAAGAATACCTCGTCATTAAGAAGCGTGAGCGCCTGGAGCGGAGAATTCGACCGTTCACGTTGCGTGCAGGCCACCGAAGTGTCAGGCGCGTCAAAGGTGATGAGCATCGAGTAAGGTGTGTTGCGGCGAAAGAGAATATATAACCCGCGGCGATACTTCTCCCATCCGGGACTGACGGGCCAGTCTTTGTTGCGGCTGAAATTGGTGACTTGAGCGGCTAGCGGGGGTCGAATACTCGGTCCACCAATGGTCGGATTCAAGAGCCCCGCAACGGAGAGCGCCACATCGCGGACCCCTTCCGCCTCGAGCCGAAACCGTGCTTGTCGAGCCAACCAGACATTGTGAGGGTCGATGTTGTTCAGTTCTCGGCGCACATGGGAGGCCTGACGATAAGTCGCCGAATGAACGATCAGCCGAATCATCGCCTTTCGGCTCCAGCTGCGGTCGACCAACTCCAGCGCCAGCCAGTCCAATAATTCGGGATGCGACGGAGCTTCTCCTGTCGTTCCCATGT
>JBJHCD010000012.1:5563-19461 GCA_050485845.1 Pirellulaceae bacterium
TCCGTGGTGGAGACGAGCCCACGACCGAAAAGATGTTTCCAGATGTGATTCGCGGTCACGCGATGTGTCAACGGATTCTGGGGATCGACCAGCCAATGGGCCAAGTCGAGTCGGTTTGGCCACTCTTGTTGGCTCTCCAGCGGATGGAGCACGGCCAATGTTCCCGGCGTCACTTCATCGCCCGGATTGCGAAAGTCGCCTCGCAAGTGAATTCGCGTTGGGCGGCGTTTCGACGTTTCCCGCTCGGCGATTGTGGGAGCCTCTTCGGGTGCCGGCAGGTTGAATTCCTCCGTGTTATTGAAAAACGCGTACATTTCGTAAAATTCACGGTGGCTGATGGGATCGTACTTGTGCGTGTGGCATTCGGCACAGCCGATCGTCAGGCCCAGCCAAACAGTCCCCGTGGTGCTGACATAATTGACCATCCGATTGACGCGGTCTTCTTCCCGGTCAGCCCCGGCCTCCGTATTCTTCATCGCATTGCGGTGAAATCCGGTAGCGATTTTTTGCTCGAGCGTCGCGTCAGGCAGTAGATCGCCCGCCAGTTGTTCCACCGTGAATTGATCAAATGGTTGATCGTGATTGATCGCCGCGATGATCCAGTCGCGGTAGCGGTAGGCATGCGGGCGCAGCGGGTCTCCGAGATAGCCGTCGCTGTCGGCATAGCGGGCCAGGTCCAGCCAATGCTTACCCCAACGCTCGCCAAAATGCGGTGAAGCGAGCAAGCGTTCGACCAGTTGCTCATAGGCGTCCGGTCGCGGATCCTGGACAAAGGTGGCAACTTCCTCGAGTGACGGAAGAAGGCCGAGCAAATCGAGCGAAAGACGCCGGATGAGTGTCGTGCGGTCGGCTTCGCCGGAGGGAGAGATACCAAGCTGTTCGAGCCGAGCCAGGATGAAGTAGTCAATTTCATTTCGGGGCCAGTTTGAATTCTGGACGTCGGGCGGGACGGGGCGTTCGGGGGGAATAAATGCCCAGTGGTCGGCGTAAGGTGCTCCCTGACGAATCCAGCGGCGAACGGTTTCCACCTGCTCTTCGGTCAATGTTCGCCCGCTGTCGCTTGGCGGCATCCGCTGAAACTCGTCATCGCTGGTCAGACGCCTCCACAGCTCGCTTCGGGAAGGATCGCCCGGAACAAGGGCATGCTGGCCGCTGTCAAGTTCAGCCAAAGCTCCTTCGACCTGATCAAGCCGCAGGCCCGCTTCCCGCGAGTCTTCGTCGGGACCGTGACAGGTAAAGCAGTTCTGGGAAAAGATCGGCAGGATCTGCCTGAGATAGTCGACAGGCTCCTCCCCTGTCTCGGCCCGCACCCCAGCGGTGAGCAAGAAGCAGCCCAACCACAACCCGCTCAACACCAACCTGCCCAGGTTCCGGCCCACGATCCGGAGAGTCATCTTGAATAGGCTCCCTGTTGACGATTCAAAGTGGGCCGTTTTTCAAACCCAATTGCCAAGCTAAGTGACCGCAATTGGGAATGCAAGAACCGAAGGGTGGCGTCGGGGTGAACGCGACCGTTCGACCAGCGGGATTCCGAGATGGGGCGCCCCCGAGGCGAACGGGTGAGCCTTGCGGCCTCGGAACCCCTTTACCGCATCGACCAAAGCGGCTCAAAAGAGTTCGTCAATCACCGCGCCGTGGTCGATGGCGGCGATGGGGCGACCGGCATGGTCGGGGAAGTGGAGATTCGGATCGACCCCGAGCACCCGGAAGATGGTGTGATGCAAGTCGCCAGGACGCAGCGGGCGATCCTTCGGCTCCTCGCCCAACCGATTGGTCGAGCCGACCAGGCGGCCCCCCTGGACTCCACCACCCCCCAACAAACAGAAAAACGCATTTCCCCAGTGGTCCCGGCCCGGTGTCCCCATGCTCATCGGCGCACCCCCATTGCCGCCATCATTCATTCGAGGCGTCCGACTGAACTCACCACACAACACCACCAGCACCTGCTCGTCGAGCCCCCGCTCACTGAGATCGGTGACCAAGGCATGGACCAGTTGATCAATACGAGGGAGATAGTTCTCCATCCCCTGCTTCAAGTCCCAGTGGTGGTCCCAACCACCGAAGTGGCAGGTGACAAAGGTCGAGCCCGCTTCGACCAGGCGCCGAGCGAGCAGGGTGCTTTGCCCCCAAGGATGCCGACCATACCGCTCCCGTAACTTCGGATCTTCGCGACTCAGATCAAACGCCTCTCGGGCTCGAGGCCCCGTCACCATCTGATAGGCCTCTTGGTCGAATCGATCCATCGCGTCGAGCATCCCGGACTGATCCACGTCGCGACGCATGCGGTCGAAACGCTCCAAGAGGTTCCGCCGGTCCTCCAAGCGCTCGATCGTGACCGAGTTGCCGAGTCCTAGGTTCTTGACTTGAAAATTGTCCGCGTTCGGATCCCCCTCGGTCTCGAACGGATTCGCCTCGACACCAAGGTAGTTACCGCCGAAATAACCGGGACGCAATCCGACGCTCATCGCATAGGGAATCGCGACGCCGGCCGGAATGCCGGACTGGCGGGGCCCGAGAACTTGCGAAGCAATCGAGCCGAAGAAGGGGAACTTGCCGGCCGTGGCGGCCCCACCTACCCCCGCCCCTCGACCAGTCAACAGCCAGTGGGCGGCCGTGAAGTGATCGCCCGTGCCATGGTGCAGGGAGCGAACCACGGAGAACTTGTCCGCGATTTTCGCCTGAAGTGGAAAGAGTTCCGTTACCTCCATCCCCGACACGTTCGTCTTGATCGGTGACCAAATCCCCCGGTACTCGGCCGGTGCCTCCGGTTTCATGTCGTACATGTCCATGTGTCCGGGGCCACCGTCAAGCCAGAGGAGAATGACGGAGGTGTTCTTTCGCGGGAGTCCCGCCTGCACGGAGGACTCTTGGGCCCGCAGCAGTTGCGGCAGGCTGAGGGCTCCCATTCCCGCCACGCCCAACTGCAGAAAGCTGCGGCGATTGATCCCATCGCAATACCGTGAGGCTCCTCCCAGTTCAACTCGCCACATCGCTCCATCCCTTCCGCACTATCTCGTGGTTCCGCTACATCTTCGGCCATGACTTCGTTTTCGACTTCCGCTGCCGCCGGGGTGCTTCAGCGATTGCCACCCAGGAAAGCTCTCTTGACGAGCCACCATTCTAGGAACTCCTTGAAGGCGAAGTAAACCGGCACCGGCGTTCCCTTCCGTCGATCCGCCATGGGCTCAAGTAAGTTCCCGAAGCGGGACTCCTTCTTCGATCAGGAATTGGGGGCGTCCTTGGGGATCGGTGATTGTGGCGCGGCGCGCATCGAGCCCCAGTTGGTGATAGAGAGTGGCGAAGACATCCTGGTAGCTGACCGGGCGCGACGTCACTTCACCCGCCTCGCGATCCGTCTCACCAATGACTTGCCCCACGGGAAGTCCTCCCCCGGCGAGAATGGCCGGGCCGACTTGAGGCCAATGGTGACGGCCCCCTGTCTTCGCGTCGATCCTGGGTGTGCGACCGAACTCACCCCACGCGATGATCGTGACGTCGTCCAGCATGCCCCGCAGTTGCAAATCGGTAATCAATGCCCGCAGGCCATGATCCAAGGTGGGAAGCAGGTGGCGCATGCGGGGGAAGTTTTTCGAGTGCGTGTCAAAGTCGCTAATGGAAACACTGACGCAGCGGACACCTGCTTCAATCAGCCTGCGGGCCAATAGCAGTTTCCGCGACGCCTCGGGGCCCTCACTCGTGTAGAAGTGTTCTCCCGCCGCGGGTTCGGGAGCCGTGTAATGCTCAAGCACGCGAGGGTCTTCCTTTTCCAGATCCAAGGCATCCGCCAGCTTTCCCGAAGTCAGAATGCCGGCCGCCTGCTGGTCGAAGCGATCCATGGCATCCATCATTCCACTGGCATCCAAGTCGCGTCGAAGTTGATCGAGTGATCCGAGCAGTTGCTGCCGGTCTTGAAGCCGCTGGGCACTCAGGCTCGCATCCAACTTGAGACTAACGGCATGGTTGTCTCCTTGGCGTACCAACTCATTCAACATCCCCGGTTCCAACTCGCGATGAAACAAATGCGAGATGTCGGGACGGAATGCCTTGTAAGCCGGGCCCAGAAAACCGGGACGCGCGCTATCGCGGACGAATGGCCGACCCTGCATCAAGTCGACAAAAGCGGGTACCGGGTCACTCGGTGACGACTGCAGCCGATTAACGACACAGCCGAGGGCGGGACGACCTCCCAGCGACTGGAGATCGCGGGCTCGATATCCCGATTGGCACTGAAATCCGTCATGAGCCCCGGCCGATCCGACCAGGGAACGCAGCAGAACCAGCTGATCGGCAATGTTCGCTAGCTGCGGGAGCAATTCGCAGAAGCGGACACCGGCCAGGCGAGTCGGAATGGTTTGGAAATCGCCGCGGATCTCCACCGGTGCGTCCGGCTTGGGGTCAATGGTATCCAACTGAGGCGGTCCGCCGTCGAGGTGAATATTGATCAGGGCCTTGCTCGAACTTCCTCGTCCCGAAGAACCTTCGGCTCGCAATAGGTCACTCAGGGTCAAACCGGCGAAGCCGAGCGAGCCGATGGTGAGAAACTCGCGGCGTGAGACACCATCGCAATGCCGGACCGCACGACCCATCAATCGCAACATGGCACTTCTCCCCTGATAAGCGACTCGATCTAAGTGACTCGATCTCGGCGGCGGCAGGCCTCAAAAAAACTCCGCCGCTCATGCCCCCAAGCCGTTGCGCCCGATGATTCTAGCTCGCGGGACCCATGAGATACAGCGCGAAAAAGGAGGAACGAGAAACGAATGCACCTCGCAACCCGAAATCCTGGGAAGCAGACCTTGGAAACATGGAAACCGAGAATCCAGCGACCCTTACCCCCCAGTGGGTTGACTTTCAGCGGTCGGTGGACGATAACGAAGCTGTCGAAAAAGGGAGAGATATGGATACTGGGCGAGATGATGAACGACTGCCGGATGATGAGGATCGGGAACTTCTGATTCCTCCGCAGGAAAAACTGCTCATCGATCTCCTCGAAGACGTCCCGGGAGAGCGAGTTCTTTGCACGTCGCTCGGTCGGGCTCAACTGGCTCGAGCGGCCGCGGACGTTCGACCATCCGGCCGAGTTACGTGTTGGTTCTTGGATCTCTATCGACTTCGTCTGGCGGAAGCTCATCAGGAGGTTCCGATTCCCGATTCGCTGGAGTTTATTTGTGGCGCGGATCTCCCGACCGGGGAATATGACGCGGCCTTGATTCCGATTTCGGTCAGTGGCGAGGCGGAACTGACGCGCGATCTGCTGCAGATGGCCTATGTCCGACTCGCTCCCCAAGGACGGCTGATCGTGGCGGTGGACAATCCGCGGGATCGCTGGCTGGGGGGCGAAATGGAAAAACTGTTCTCACGCGTCGCGCGGATCACGCGAGCGGAGGGGACGGTTTACCAGGGAGTTCGACGCGGGCCGCTGAAGAAATGGAAAGACTTTCGCTGCGAGTTCGCCTGCCGCGATGGCCAGCGGCTGTTGCGGATCATTTCTCGCCCCGGCGTCTTCTCTCATCGCCGAGTTGATCCGGGGGCTCGGCACCTGCTGAACTACATGGAACTGCACGAAGGAGATCGAGTACTGGACCTCGGTTGCGGCTCGGGAGTGGTCACCTTGGGAGCAGCGGCCAGTTCGCCTCAGGTCCACGTGCATGCCCTGGACACCAACGCCCGTGCCGTCGAGTGTACTCGCCAAGGGGCCGAGGCGAATGGCCTGCGGAATATCTCCGTGGAGTTGACTTCAGCGGATGACTTGGAACTGTCTGAACCTTGTCAGTTGGTTCTGGCCAATCCTCCTTACTTCAGCGGAACTCGGATCGTCCGCGCTTTCTTCGACGCGGCGCGGCGCTGCCTGGCTCCCGGCGGCCGCATCCTACTGGTGACCAAATTGCCGCGGTGGTACGCCGAGCACATGGGGGAGTGGTTTGAGGATGTGCGAGCGGAAGAGGTGAAGTCCTATTACCTGTTTCGGGGAACTCAGCCCGAGGAGGCATGACGTTTCCGACTCGGGAGGCGAGGAATGCTCCAGGTGGAGGGTTTCCCCCGTTTCTCCCTTTGATTGCACTTTTTACACTCGCCTGTCCCCCGTTTTACTTCCCGTTGCTTTCCCAGCTTGCATTCTTTCCCCTGTTGCCCCCCGGCTAATCCCTGCAACCCTCCCATTCTGACACAAGCTGCCGGAATCGAATTCCTGAAAGGGATTGGCACGCACCTTGCAATACCAAATCCGTCATCAGGCAGCACGATGCAGGTGAGCTGAAAGGATCAGCTTCCTGACCGGAGCGATGGCCACCGGCCACAAGAAGTGGTTGGAGGAAAGTCGGGAGTCTCGCGAGAGAATCCCGCGAATTCGCGGTGCTGACTTTTACTCATCACAACTTTCCCACGGAATGGGAGCCTGCGGAGAATTCCGGCGAAACGAAGTCGAAGCGTTTCCCAGGGTATTCTCGGCGGTCACTGCAGGAGCACGCACGATGCGTACGGTCAATCTACAAGTTTCGATGGACACTCTCATTGCCGCCTCTCCCATGCTGAGCCACGAGTTGGAGGACCGGAGTCGGATCCGACTTCATCAGCACGTCGAACTGGGTGAGAAACTCGGGGACCGAACGGCCCAGCGACTTCGAGGTCCTTCTCAGCGTGATCTTTTCTGCGTGGCTCCGCTCGATATCCTGGTTTCCGAACAGGGGGGGCGAAAGCAATTTCACTTGCTCGAGCTGAACGGCACCGGCATCGGCGGACTGTCCAACATGCCCGACGTCACCTCCGCCACGATCCTGCGGTCCCTTTCGGAAAGCTGCTCGGCCTTCACCGATCCCAACGGGGTCGTCTTGATGGCCGTGTCCGGCAAGGAGTCGGACAAGGCGCCTCGGCTGAATCGACTGATGCACGAAAAGCTGCTGTTCGTGGATGCGATTCGGGCCGGTCTCGAGCGGTCCTTTGACCGGAGCGAGGTCCGCTGTCTGGAGCAGTTGGGATCCGAGTCGGTCGAGACGGACATTCCCCGACCGACAGTCGTCTTGGGGTACATTAAGGATTTGCTGGGTGCCTTGGAAGTCCGGCCTGACGGCAGCCTTTCGATCATGGGCCGCTCGGTGATGGGGGCCGTGAATGACCGCTTCTGCGCGAACGTCCTGCAGCAATTCCCTGGCCAAGTTGATTTGAATCAATTGGCGACTTTCAACCGTTGCTTCGCGGCGGGAAGTGACAAGGGGATCGCGTATCAGCTTCAGGATGAGTTTGTTCAAAAACATCCCCATCCTGCGTTTCCGGACCGCGTTCACTATGCCCACGCGTCCACTCGGGATGAACTGATTGCCACGGTGCTGGAGTGGTTGCGGAAGGGACGCCAAGTGGTGATTAAGCCGCATGGCACCGGATTGGGACATGGAATCGAGTTCTTCTTCTCTGCCTCCGAGCCCCCGGATGACATCATTGAACGGATTGATAGTTCCTTGGCGCAGACGGCCGAGTATTACGGGATCGCGGGAGGGGCTCTCCCCTACACGATTTGCGAGTATGTCGATGCGACCACGGTGGCCAGTCCCGAGCATCCCCTGTGCGGCCATAAGTTCGAACTGCGGGTCGTGGTTTACCGGGATGGCGATTCGCTTCGCGCTTTTCCCTCCATCGCCAAAGTCGCTCGAGAGCGGGCCGCCGAAGGAAGTTTCGTCCGGCGATCCCTGATCAATAACGTCACGGCCAGCGGGGATACTCAGAAAGTCCGAGGGACCGACTATGTCTTGCCGCTCTGCAACCTCCGCACCATGCAGACGCTCGGCTTGACGGTTGACGATATCCAGAATCTCTGCCAGCTCTCGACCGCCTATGTTCGTCACGTGCTGGATCAGGTCGAGGATCAACCGGGCCGTTTTGGACTTCCCTGCATGGAACAGGTCGATCTCTCGCTCGACTCCCAGAAAGCAACGCTGGCGGCGGCGTAAAGAAAAGAACGATCACGGATTGGTTGGCGAATGGAGGATACGCACCAAGCGTACCCCGGAGGAAACGGGCATCAGGGTGTCCCACCACAGGTCCTCGTCATACGCGTAACGGATCTGCAATCCACGGACCTTTCGCTCCCGGATCAGATGTTCCGCTTCCTCCAGACTCGGGGAATTCACTTCCCCATCAGCCACTCGACCTCGACCCTGCTTCACGACAATCTGCAAGACATCGATACAACGGTGGTAGTCGCGAAACAGTTGTCCCAGCTGCTCGTCGCTCAAGACGGCATCCTGGAGGTCCGGCAGTTTTCCCTCTTCTTCACCGTTCATCGAAGCTTCCTTTTCATTGTCCCCGTCTGCATCCTCGCCGCAACGCATAGCTTTGTGGCCGCATTTAGCCCCGCTACAGTGATCCTCTCGGCAATGATTCTCACCCTATTCGCTCTCGCCGCATACATTAGCCTTCGCATTCGTTGTCGCCGAATGTGTTGTTGCCGAATTTGTTGTGGCCGAATTCGTTGTGGCCGGACAAGTGAGACCGCGGGAGTGTGACGGGAGGTGCGGCTCAGTGACTCCCCGAGTAGGAACTGGATGTCTGATCGCGGGCTGGCTGGCGGAACAGCGGATCCCACTCGGACTGCGGAGCATGACATTGCAGGCAGTTGGCCCGAAACGGATGGGACGTTCTTAAGGGCTCCGTTCCATGTGGACCATGGCAGCTAAGGCACGTCTCACGCATCGCAATGGGATGGGGAACCGTGGGAGGGGCACCTGGCCGGGCACGCGTCCCCGATCCACGGCTTTGGTAGCCGGAAAACGTGTTATCGGGGACTTCGACGTCATCATTCATCCATCTGCTTCGCCAAGCGAACGATTCGTCTTCCACGTGACATTGCGTGCAATTGGCCAGGAGGGCATGCGACATGGCCGGAGCAACAATTCCTCGGCCGAGGAGGCGTCCTTCCGCGTGACAGGCCAGACAGCTACTGGTTCCCTGAGAATCAACCGGGTGGGGAACCACGGGAGGAGCCCCTTCGAAGGCTCGACGCCGCGACCTCTTCGTCAGGGCTTCCGCCAGTTGCCGAGCCGATGCGGGAGACCCAACTGCCGAGTCGGCGAAAACCCGGGAGGCCGGAGCGGACCCGTTATCCTGCCCCGTGATCTCGTCGCCATTATGCTCGGCATTGTGCTCGGCATTGTGCTCGGTATTGTGCTCGGTATTGTGCTCGCCATTTTGCTCGGCATCGGTTTCGGCATGGATATCGGTTGAGCTGACCTCAAGAAGAGCGGTCAGCGTCGGCTTCGTGTCGAGTCGGCTATGCCAATCCCGATTGGGACCGAATTGGCGTCGATCGAGTTCCGCGTAGCTGAGAGCGGGAATCACGTCCCGGTCCAAGCGGCGGGCCAAATCGTCGGCCGGGTCCGACGGCACGAGCGCCGTCGGCGGTAGGCGGTCCGCCAGCCAAGCCTCCTGTTGGATGCCGACAAAGAAACCCAGAAATGCCAGCACGATCACGGCGACCAAGCCCAGTTGCACGCCTCGCGGCAAGGGATGCTCGGTCGAGCTGTCTGGTTCGGTCTGCCGTGGATTCAATTCCGACTGTTCCGCCATTGGATAGGATCTCCCGTTGGACTCGCTCTCCTTGCTAGGCTCGATTGGCCGGCGAACGGTAGACTTTGACTGCGCACTTCTTGTAGTCCGGTTGACGCGAGAAAGGATCGTAGGCTTCGAGAGTTACCTCGTTGATCAGCCGAGTTTCATCGAAGAAGGGGACGAATACCTGGCCCCGAGCCGGTTCGCCGCGGGCTTGATTCCACCAGGGGAGGTCGATTTGACCCCGCCGCGACTCGATCCGCACGAGGTCTCCGCGATGGATACCGAGTTCTCGGGCGTCATCGGGGTGCATTTCCACGTAAGCTCGAGGGACGGCTTTCTGTAGCGCGGGAATCCGCCGAGTCATGCTTCCGGTGTGCCAGTGTTCGAGAACTCGACCCGTATTCAGCCAGAATGGATAGTCTTCATCGGGGACTTCCGGCGGGGGTTCGTAGGGGCGGAACCAAATCAGGGCGCGGTCGTCCTTGGTGACGGAGTGGTAAAACTGAAACTCTCGTCCCTCTTCGACATAAGGGTCATCGAATTCACTGAATCGGAACCGCGTCTCCCGCCACGTGCCGTCGGGCTGTTCCACAACAGGCCAACGCAGGCCCCGTGAACGAACGTACTCGCCATAAGGAGCCAAATCCTTGTGCTTGGCTCGCGTAAATGGGCGATACTCCTCAAATAAATGCTCGTCGACGTTCACATCATAATAGTGCTCCCAGTCCCAGATCGGCACTGCCGCGCCATCGGCATCTTCGATGTGGAACAGGAACTTGTCATCCTTGTCCCTCATACCGGGGTGTCCCAGTTCCAGGAGTCGATGGGCGACGGCAATGATCTGCCAGCAGTCATCCCGCGCGTCGCCGGGAGGCGGGACCATCTTGAACCAGTGCTGAGTTCGCCGCTCGGAGTTGCCGTACATGCCGTTCTTTTCCACCCACATGGCCGAGGGGAGGATCAGGTCGGCCAGTTCCGTCGATGCGGTGGGATAGACGTCCGAGACGATCAGGAATTTTTCGGGAGCCTCCTGCTTGCGCTGGTACAGCTTGTGCAGATTGGGAAGCGATTGACCAGGATTGGTGACTTGAACCCACAAGGTGTCGATCAGGCCCCCTTCAGCGCCAGGTGTGCAGAAACTGTCGAACAGGGCCACCGTGTGCAAGCCGGGCTGGGCATGGATGCGACCATGGGGAAGATTCCAAAGGTCTTCCGCGCTCTGCCGGTCCGCTTCGCTGGCAATCACGCGGCCACCGGGAAGTAGATGGGACAGCGTGCCGACTTCTCGGACGGTTCCGCAAGCGGAAGGTTGTCCGGTGAGGCTGGTCGGGGCGTCGCCGGGACGACCGAAGTGACCGCTGAGCAAATGGATGCCATGCACGAGACAATTGATCGCGGTGCCGCGGGTATGCTGATTCATTCCCATGCACCAGAGGCTGGTGATCTTTTTCTGGCGGTCGGCGAACAAATCCGCCAGCATCTGAATTTTGTCGGCGGGAACGCCTGAAAGTTCTTCGACATACTCCGGCGTGTATCGCTCCAGTGCAGCCGCGTACTGCTCGAACGACATCGACTGACCGTACATCAAGTCGGGCTGATCGGGGGCGAGCTGCCGGAAGTTACAGTGCTTCCGGACAAAGTCCTGATCATACGCTTTCCGTTTCACCAGCAGATGGGCGATTCCATTGGCAATTGCCAGGTCCGTGTGGGGGCGGAATTCCAGATAGTGCTGGCTCTGCTGCGTCGAGCGGGTGCGCCGAGTTCCGATGTCGATTACCAGCACCTCCTCTCCTCGAGCCCGACGATCAATCACCCGGGAAAACAGCACCGGATGCATCTCGGCCGGATTGTTTCCCCAGAGAATCAGGACATCACAGGCATCCAGGTCGTCATAACAACCGGCCGGTTCATCTACCCCATAGCAGGAGAGGAACCCGGTCACGGCGGATGACATGCAGAGCCGTGGGTTGCCGTCAAGATGATTGTTTCCAAGCCCTCCCTTCATGAACTTGTTGGCGGCGGCTCCTTCTCCAATGGTCCATTGCCCGGAACCATACATGGCAAAGCGATCCGGAGCAGCCATGATCTTCTCGGCGATTAGATCCAGCGCTTCTTCCCAAGGGATCGGGACGTGGCGGTCGCCCCGCTTCAGAAGTGGTTCGGTCAAACGGTCCACGCCGTAGAGCACCTGGCCGACATGATAGCCCTTCACGCAGAGCAGCCCGCGGTTTACGTCGGCTTGCGGGTCTCCGGCAATCGACACGACCCGGTCTCCTTGAACGCCGACCTGAACCGTGCACCCCGTGCCACAAAACCGGCAGGGGGCTTTGTCCCATTTCAGGTCGGTGCCATCGTTCCGTGCCGAATCGGAAGGCTCGTCGCCGAGTACCGGAAGGGAGTAGAGGGGGGAGGTGGCGGAGTGGGCGGAGAGGGCCGCCGTGGCCGCCGCCAACGCCGAAGACTTGAGAAACGTCCGCCGTGCTTCTCGTTCTGGACTCATGATTGTTCCCCTCGTGAGCTGCCGGCGACTTGGGGACTGGGCATCGGCAGGGAGAACTCGCGCGGGCCGTCGTCGTCCGTGCTGGCCACTTCTTCCCGTTCTTCCCGTTCGGCCGAGATCCCTTCGTCGAAATGAATCACGGCGATCTCGATCTGAACCACGCCTGGGAGAGATTGTAGCCACTCCCAGACTTGCCGATCCGATTGTGAATCGGGCGTTTCGAGGACGATGGCCAGTCGATCGTCCTGACGTGGCCCCAGCTGAATTCCCTCATGGGACTGCAAGGCCGCGAGTGTTTCGTGGCAGCGAGAGTCGTCCGAACACAAGGTGACCACCAAACCGCTAATCGGCATCGGCCCGCTCCTAACTTTCTTGTGAAATCCATTCCGCCTACTTCACAATTCATCCCAGGCAGTTATCTCAGACAGCCGCCTTGATGAACGTCAGTCTAGCCGACTCGGCTGGGCATGAAAATCATGACCATTCCGTTTCTGACTCGCGATGTTGCCAAGCCTCTTCGCCCCGCCAACGGTCCCCACGTTCTTGTTTCCCGTTCCAGGATCCGATAGAGTGCGGCAAAGGAGGCGAGCGTGGCATGGCACCGGAGCTGAATGGGGAATCTGGTCGAGGCGACGCCGATCGAGGCACGAAACGCGCGGGGATCGCCGTGGTGACTTGGAAATGGATCTCGGCGGGAGGCTTTTCTCTGCTGCTGCTGCTGATGTTGCTCCTGTTCTATTCGCTCGGCGAAAGTTCGCGCTCGAATCACGAGGCTCGCCATCCGGTTGATCTGAACGAGGAACCAGTCTCCTACACGGAGGGTCGCCAGCCGTTTCCTGTCACCGTGAATCGGCCTGCGGGGTCTCCGCGAGTGGCGACGGGAGAAGTCGATGCCTTGGGGCGGCCCATTACCGTTGCCTGCTCCAGCTGTCATGCCAACTTTCCCCCGTCACCAGAAACTCGATCGGGCGAGGAGTTAACCGAGTTTCATCAGGGGTTGAAGTTTGATCACGGCAAACTAACTTGTCTCTCCTGCCATCACCATGAGGATTACAATCACCTCCGACTGGCGGATGGGAGTTTGGTGGAGTATCCCCAGGTTCAGACGCTGTGTGCTCAATGTCATGCTTCCCAAGCTCGGGATTACGAGCATGGTGCCCATGGCGGGATGCTGGGCTATTGGGATCTCTCTCGGGGACCGCGGACTCGCAAGGGGTGCCTCGATTGCCATGATCCGCATCTTCCCTCGTTTCCCCGGATGTTACCCGAGTTCAAGCCACGTGATCGATTCCTAGGCGATAGTCACAGGGAGGCGGCCCATGAGTGAATCTGAAACTCGTCCCAAGGACCCTCGAGACATCAAGTTGCCGTTGCTGGGCGAGATCTCTCGGCGAACGGCATTGAAAGGGATCGGAGCCACGCTGGGCCTGGGGGCCTTCGCGGCGGCGATTTCTCCGCTGGCCCATTTCACCGATCAAACGTCGCTCGACGAATTCCTGCAGAAGCACTACAAGGAATTGACCGACGACGACAAGCGGTCCATCTTCGCTCGGCTGGAAGAGGAGGCCCTGGAAAACTATGGGGCCGAGGTGCGGATTCGCGACCACCGACCTCAACCAGGAGTCCGTTTCGGTTATGCCATTAATCTCAGCCTCTGCAACGGGAATGGAAAATGTGCCGAGGCGTGTCATCGAGAGAACAATCACGACCGAGCCACGCAGCAGTCGTACATTCGCATCTTTGAAATGCCGAAGGGGTCGACCGATCTGGAGCATGGCAACGCGCAGTATGACCATGCGGTGCCGCAACCCGACAAGTACTACCTGCCGGTTCAGTGTTTTCAATGCGAGAATCCCCC
>JBJHCD010000013.1:0-19364 GCA_050485845.1 Pirellulaceae bacterium
CACAAGGGCAGCCCGTCGCGTAGCCGTTTTTCCCAAAGACTGTCGTCAAGCTGGCGAAGTTCGACGGTTCCCATCCCGCTTCAGTAAGGAACATCCAGGAAATCGGACTCTCCTTCCGGCGGCTGTTCCAGAAATCGTTCCAAGTTATTCGCCAAAGCTTCGCACTTCACCGCCAACTCGGGATGATCCCGAGCGACTTCGGCGAGCGTGTCGGTGAACTGGCTGAGGATAGGCTGCAAAAGGGTTTCGGCGACGCTATCGGAAGCGTTCTGTAAGACATCCCGAAGGTTGCCGAAGTCTCGGTTCAACTGATCAATGGCCTGTTGAATCCTCGGAGTCGTCACCTCCTGGTCGCCCAAACGTCGTAAATCGCAGATGACTTCCGCCAAATGACATCCCACCCCGAACGTTCGAACACCCAGTGGAAGATCGGACGTGTCGCCGACGGAGAAACTGGCGGTCCAAATGGATCCTTCATCGGAGTCCGTGTGGCCGGAATTGTCGAGCCCCATCCGCGCGCGTTCGCGCCATTCGGCTTCCATGGCACGAGTCGCTTCCTCCCAATCCCGGCGATGGATCTCCCATTCTTCTCGTGTCCGAAAGGACAAATCAAATGCAAAGTCCTCGTCCATGTTCGTACCATCCAAATCCCAAAACACCGGCCCCGGCATCTCGGCCATCATTTGACAACAAGGACAATCGGGGTCGATGATCGTCTCGTGCGGAGACAGCGTTGCCGGCAACCGCAGTCGCTCTTGACGCACGATTGAGCGCGGAGTTCGCATGTGATACTCGGGATCCGGTGCATCAAACCACTCTTCGAGCACCCTGGACAGGCGGTCGATCTCCGTCGCCATAAACTCTTCGACCAGCGGCATCTCTCCCTTGTCGCAAGTACTGGATGCCGAGGTCGTCACGGTGAGCTGTTCCCAGCACGAAGAGAGTAAGTGGCGAACCAGCTCATAATACAGAACCAATTCATGGGGCCCGAAGTCGCCGTGCTGATAGGCATGACTGCATTCCTCCAAACCAGGCGGGCATTCCCCCTGGCTTGCCCATTGCTGCGAGCGATCCTCGATATCCCAACCGACGTGCGAGCACTGTCTGACTCCCCAATCTCGAGGAGAGAGACCATTCAAGTCGGAACGTGGTGTCAATAGCCAGTTCGCATGAATGTTTCGGAAGACATCCAGCAAGGGTGGGTCATACATTGCCAACCTCGGCCAGGGGGTGAGAAGGATGTCGTCATCCGACAATCGCTTCAACTTGACACGCACAGCCTCCATTTCCTCCATCGATTGTTGATTCAGACGTTCCAAGATTCGTTCCCGGGCCTCCTGGGCCAATTGATCTCGACGCTGATAGTGAGTGAAAACTTCTCGAGCAATAAACTCCAGGAGCGGCCGGCCGTAGAATACCTTGCGAGGATGGCACTCCGTGGCATTCCCCCGTTCCCGCCGACGATTCTCTGCGACTCCCTTCCACTCGCTCGGACCATAAAGGAACAGCCAGTCGTCCGATACATGATAGGAGATGCGTTCGCTGCTACCCTCCCTTCCGCCCCTTCCCTCTCTTCCGTCATGAAGGTCCACAACTCCCTCGTGGGATGGCAAGGAGTAAGTGGAATCGACGACCACGACCCGCGCCGCAAGGTCAATGACCACTAGTCCGGCGTCATAGGGTTCATCGGTGGACCCAGGAGTCAAATTCGAGAGCACTCCGCCGCGGGATCGGGAAGGAGTGAATCGTGCCATGCCTGCTTTCAGTTCCGCCATGGTCACCGGATCGACGCTGAGCGCGGCAATGGCGCTGTCCGCGAGACTCCCATGGATGGTCCCACTCCAGTCTCCTTCTGCTTCGCGAACCAACAAACGGACTTCACTCATGGCAGGGGCTCCTTGTGGTTTGTTTGTGGTTTGTGCCTCGGCAAGGGAAAGTTAGAGGCCGATCCGAGAAAGGCAAACTCGGGCGGCGGAGCCCCCGCATCTCAACATTGGCGAGACGGTTTCCGGACCATACGCAAACTCTTTCTTGACAAGGAGTAAGCGTTGAATCCCCCGAAGGCAGGCGTGACATCCCGAAGGCACTGACATTTTTTTCGAGAAAATCGCGGCCGCGGATGACACCTCAGCTCAGGCCGCAGTGGCCGCGTGAGCCGACTGGCTGAAGTGCCGGCCCGGACTCTGTCGCGAGATGAATTCGGAGGAGATTCGGGGGAGATCTTGTCGCCAAGATTGGCATTTCGCTGGCCAGCGCGTTAGGCTGACCACTGCGGTTGGTCATTTCGTTCGCACCACTCGGCAGATCGCGACCATGGTCAACGAAGAACGCCCCATCTACCGCTATGTTGTAGATAAGTCCGATATCATTATCGATGTCGATGACTGGTGGCTGGCATTTGCCAAGGAAAACAATGCGGACGAGCTGAATCGTACCTCCGTCATCGACCAATGCCTCTGGGATTTCATCGTGGACGAGCCCACCCGCTCGCTCTACCAAGTGGTTCACGCTCATGTCCGCGCCACGGAGACTCCGGTGACAATCCCCTTTCGCTGTGATTCACCGACCTTGCAGCGTCACATGGAATTAACGGTCCACCCACATGTCAGCGGCCAATTGCGCTACGAGAGCCGGGTCGTCCGAGTTGTGCCCCAGGCTACTCTTTCCACGCTCCGCCGGGCCCAGAAGCGTTCCCTCTCATTTCTCACCATGTGTAGCTTTTGCAAACGCTCGCTGATCGAGCCTTCCGGCTGGTTGGACCTCGCGGATATTTCCCTCACACTCCATTTGTTCGACCAGGAAGTCGTTCCCCAGTTGCGATACACCGTCTGTCCCGAATGCGTTGGGCAGTCCGAACGCCTGCTACAGCAGATTTGATCCGTATTTTGTCAGTAGCTCGCCCACCAGCCCAGTCAATGCTGTTGCTACTGTCGCTCGCGGCCGATCAGTGCCGACGATTCACGTCCGCGCAAAACGGGCGAGTCATTTGACCAGCCATTTTGCCAGCCAGGCTGAGGGGGATGACTGCTGCGAGATGGACAAGGCCTCGGCTGAGGCCGAGTTCCGATAGGCCTCTTGTACGGCAGCCATGATGTCGCCGCTGGCAGAACCGAGAGCCACGGGCTGATGGAACTGGTCGACCAGTCCTGTCAGGCAAAGAGCAGTTGGCGCCAGACCGGCCGCCAGGTCACTTACATCGCCCGTCGTCAAGATTCCAGGAACAACGACGTCGAACGGAATCAGGACGATAGGACTTGTCAGTAACGACCGAAACTCACCCAATCCTCCCTCGGCGTAGACGGCCGCCAGGTCGTCGTCATGCAGTCCCGCCAGCAGGGCGAGCAGCGCACCGCCAGGTTCGGATTGTCGAGGCCACTGGTCGGCACGGCGAGGAATCCGCAGTTCCGCATCGGGCGGATTCATCGGCGCGAACGAATCGCCCCACACCGCAAGTCGCGATACATCGACGTCCGTTCTTTGTCGAACCCATGCCAAAACCGATTGCAGGTCGCTCAGCTGCACTCCCAAGGTAGTCCCTCCCAGCATCAGCTCGGTGGCTGCATGAGCCGTGGCGGCACCATTCCAACCTCGATCACGGCCGGGGTCTGTTTCGCCCGTACCACGCACATCCGGCAAACAAATGGCCACGCCGCGATCCAGTAACTCAGAAAGCTCCGCGCCACGGTGCCTCAAGAAACCCTCTTTCCCCGCCGAGGCCACGCCAATCACGACTGGGACCTTCTCGCTTACCTCGCTCGGCTTCAGGAACAAAAGGGGGACCGGAAGCCGTCCGGGGACTTGTAAGTTGATACGCTCGATATCAACGTCCGGCACGGAAAAATTGTCACACTGCAGGAGAGCTGCTCGTGGAATCTCTGGTTGATCGAACGCTTGTTTCCCTGCCGAGCCCTTCGTTTCCTCCCGTTCCGAACCATCTGCTGTTGCCTCCGTGAACTCCAGAGCCTGGTGAGGCAGCAAGATTTGGCTCCATGCCTCCCTCAACGCCATCCGGCGATCCGAGGGATCCATTGACCGATACGTCTGGCGTGCCGACGCGGAACGGTCATCCGCCAATCGGGGAAGCAGTTCGACCAATTGCCGTGGCTCGAGTTCCTTGGCGATTTCTGGAGTCATCGCCTGAAGGCGACTTGCTTCCAAGCGGTTCTGGTACTCGTCATTCGATGAGACCGGAATGCCGAACCACTGCTTCAGGATCGGATGAATCATCCGTCGATGAACTGCTCCGATGTGCGTGCAATGTGACGCTTCGGGCGCTCGCCCCGAAAGCAGTCCGTGACCATGAACCGCCGCCAAGTGATCCGGACGCTCGTAAAAATCGTATAGCCGTCCGAGGCGTTTCCATACCGGGTCGCGCGGACCATCCCAGGCAAACTCATGGGCATACCCGAGTGGTCGCGGCGCCAAGGATCCAACAACAACCCATGGCTGAAAGCCGACTCCGGCGGCGGAGAGTCGCTGGTTGCGAGTTGATTCCCAACTGCCACTTCCCGCGTAGTTGAATGAGACCTCCGCATCGTCCGGGAGGGGATAACGTGTTTCGGGCTGCGGTCCACCAAAGTTGAAGGGAATCGCCGCGGAGACTCGCGGATCAATCGCGGCGACGGTCGCAACAGGCTCTCCTCCGCCTGCCACGGAACCTAGCAGGATGATCCGCTGCCGATCAATATCGGGGCGCTGCCACAAGTAGTCGATCCCACGTGAAAGGTCCCAGACCATCCAGCCGAGCAGACTGTCGCCGATCAGCGCCAACTGGATACCGAGATCGTACCGAAAGTAGTAATCCTGACGAATTGGCTGGAAGCTTCCAGCATAGTCTTCTTGCTGGGCAAATGGATGCTGTCGTCGCTCGCCATGACCAAGATAATCCATCACCACGACAACAGCCCCACGGCGAGCCCAGGTCATTCCCATGTCCTGCAGCTCACCATGCTCCTTGGAAGTGTGATGAGAATGGCCGATGATTATTCCGGGCCGAGCCAACTCGTCCTCTCCTGTTTCACTCGACAGCGGCACATAGACATTGGCCGTGATCCATAATCCAGGCCGACTCTGGAACACGGTGTTTTCGACAACAAAACCATCACCCTCGATCCGTCGGGTCACTCGAGTGTCAAGCGGTGGAGGAGTCGCGGGGAATTCCCCTAGGGACTGTTTGAGAAGCTGAAGGCACGCGTCGCGGTAACTTTCCCACTGCTCGACCGTCTCCACGGCTTGCCATGCAACGCGACTCCTCTCATTGGCTGCTCGAAGACGCTTGCGAAGGTCATCCCGCAGCAGGTCAACCCCCTGCCCTGGTCGATCGATGAATGCTGGGTCTTTGTCCAGTACGGTCGCATCAAGCCGGCTCAAGGCATCGAGCTTGGTTTGTGCCTGAGTTGTCTGACTAATCCCAATCAGAAAGAAAGCCACAATGAGAAGAAGCGGGCATCGCCCCCGCAGGAGAACGAATTGGCATGGAGTCCCGCTCGGAGACTCCAACATGACGGATAAGAAGGAGGTGATGCCGAGCAGCTGATGGTTCTGATTCAAGCACATGTTTGTCACCGATGCGTGAGGAATTCGCCTTCGCCGGTTCGCCCGAAATTGATTTCGTGTCAGCGTTGGATGGGGACCACGGAAAAGAAACCTCCAATGGTGGGTTCAGCCTACTGACTTGACACGGTAGGGTCCACACACGGGGGCGGATTCCGACTCGGAAAATCTGCTACCACCCCGGGCCGATCCCGTCTACAATCGCTGCATGGAACAACGTCCCAGTCGGTGTGGCGTCTGCGATATCGATGACGTGCCGGTGCTCTGAAGTACGCGTCTGTTCAAGTTCCCCGTTTTTCCAGTGTCCAGGTTCCCCATTGAAAGATCTCGCCCCAATGACCGGACGGATTCATTTCGGCATTTTCACCATCGAGCGAATCGCCTTTCTCGCCGCGATCGCCACCATCCCGTTTTGTCTCGGCCAGTTGGTTCGCGGTGAAGATCGTGACCAGCGTAATTCCTCCCGGCCCCAGTCCTCGACGAAGATATCGGTGCTGGAGCAAGTCACCGATACGGAATCAGCCGAACCCGACCAGCGAGAATTGCGGGTCGGCATTGCCGTAATGGACATCACGCCACCGGAGGGATTCCCGATGGCGGGCTACTATCATGAGCGATTGGCGGAAGGGACGATTGATCCCCTTCAAGCGAAGGCGATCGTGTTTCGTGATGAGGAAAATGACACCGCGGCGGCGTTGGTCGTGTGTGACTTGATCGGCATCGCCTCGGATCTGTCGCGAGAGGTTCGACGCCAGGCTTCCGAACGGACGGGAATTCCCGCGCCCCATATCGTTATCGCCGCGACCCACTCGCACACCGCGCCTGACTACATGAAGGAATTGTGGCTCCACCTGGGTAACGAGCCACAGGACCCGCGTCGTAAAGCCTACATCGAAAAACTGATCTCCAAACCCGTCGAGGCGATCGCCAAAGCTCATGCCGAGGCGGCACCTCTGTTGTTGAAATCCGGCAGTGGGAAACAAGATCCCCCTGTCTCCTTCAATCGCCGGTTTGTCATGCGAGACGGAAGCGTGCGGACTTGGATGAACTGGGAGAATCCCGACGTGGTCCGCGCGGCGGGACCCGTTGATCCCGAGATCGGCCTGCTGGCGATCTATCCACTCGCCGGCGATCCGGCAGACCCTGCGGAGGAGACCGCGTCTGACGGGGCGGCCGCGTCTGACGGGGCGGCCACTCCAGGGACATCCGAGACTCAATTGGCCGCTCCACCCACGGCCATCTTGAGCAATTTCGCGCTTCACCTGGACACGGTCGGAGGCTCCCGCTGGAGCGCCGACTATCCCCATTTCATCGAGCAGACGCTACGGAAAGCGTTTGGGCCCAACATGGTTTCCATCTTTGGAACGGGATGCTGCGGGGATATCAACCACGTTGACCCCCATCGTCGCGAACGGAATAAGGCGGACTTCATCGGGAATTCGATCGGCGAGTCAATACGGAGTCAGATCGACCAGTTGACGCCCATCGAACAGCCTCGACTGAGCGTGAAGTCGGACGTCGTTCACTTGCCCCTCCAGGAGGCGGCCGAGCAAGAGGTGGAACGTTCAGTCCAGTTACTGCAGGCCGCAAAACGCGAAGAACAAATCGACTTCTTCGACCACGTCACTGCCTACAAGAAGCTGATCCTTGACCAGCTTCGGCATCCGAAACCTTACGTGGAAACGTCGGAACACATCACATGGGGATTGAGCCGCTCATTGGCTGGAATCGGCGAGACGCTCCCCACGGATGTAACCGTCATCGCAATCGGAAGTGAGGTGGCCATCGTCTGCCTGCCCGGCGAGGTGTTCGTCGACCTGGGACTGGCAATCAAGCAGGCCTCGCCATTCCAGACGACGCTGATTGTCGAATTGGCAAATCAAGTCGAAACGATCTACGTTCCACACCGCGCGGCCTATGCCGGCGGAAGTTACGAGGTTACCAATACAACGCTTGAGCCGGGATCGGGGGAGATGCTGGTGGAGTCGGCAATCCGCCTCTTGCGTGAAGCGGCGACCTCGCTCGATCACGCGTCTCGCCCGCCGGCATCTCGGTCGCCCTAATCGCTCCACTTAGGAACATACGATGTCGGACCTACAACCCTACTCGCCGATGTCGGTTGCCCGCGACTTGACGGCGGGCATGGTGGTGTTTCTGGTGGCGCTGCCTTTGTGCCTGGGCATCGCCCTGGCGTCGGATGCACCGCTGTTCTCGGGGTTGGTAGCCGGAATCGTGGGTGGAATTCTCGTTGGGCTATTAAGCGGGTCGCACACGAGCGTCAGCGGTCCTGCCGCCGGCCTTACGGTCATTGTTGCGGCACAGATTGCGGCCGTCGGTACCTTCGAAGCCTTTCTGATGGCGGTGGTGCTGGCTGGTGTGATTCAGATTGTCCTGGGCATCGCCCGAGCTGGTTTTATCGCGGAATACTTTCCATCCGCGGTGATCAAAGGACTGCTGGCGGCAATTGGAATTCTGTTGATCCTGAAGCAGATTCCCCATATCTTCGGCCGTGACGACACACCACTCAGTGAACTTGCCTTTCTACAGATTGACGATGAGACAACATTCACCGAACTGGTGCAACTGTTCTCGGGAATCCATTTTGGAGCTTCCGCCATTGGCTTGACGGCCGTCGCCGTGCTGGTGCTTTGGGATCGTTGCAAGCCGTTGAAAAACTCCATTGTTCCAGCCCCGTTGGTCGTGGTGTTACTGGGCGTGGGGATGACCCTGGCATTCGAACAGCTTGGACAACCCTGGCGAATCCAAGCGGAACACCTCGTTCAAGTTCCAGTTGCGAAGCATTTCGTCGAGTTCATGGGATTCTTCCGATTTCCCGATTTCTCGCAGTGGGCCAATCCCGCCGTATATGCCGCGGCCATTACCATCGCGGCGGTGGCGTCATTGGAAACACTTTTGAACCTCGAGGCGGTGGATAAACTTGATCCACGCCAGCGGAAGACTCCACCCAGTCGCGAGCTATGGGCCCAGGGTGCGGGAAATGTCGTGTCCGGAATGCTAGGGGGACTTCCGATTACAGCCGTGATCATCCGGGGATCGGTGAATATCATGGCGGGCGCTCAGTCCAAATTGTCCGCGATCTTCCATGGCCTGCTGTTGATCGTTTGCGTGGCGTTTTTTCCTGTCTGGCTGAACCTCGTTCCCCTCGCCAGTCTGGCCGCCATCCTGCTGGTCACCGGATTCAAATTGGCCAGTTGGAAACTGGCGCAGCAGATGTGGCACGCGGGACGCAATCAATTCCTTCCCTTCCTGGTGACGGTCTTGGGAATCGTATTTACGGATCTGCTGCTCGGGATCGGTATTGGACTGCTGTTCAGCCTCACCTACATTCTGCACAGCAATCTACGGCGACCGATCCATCGCATCCTCGAAAGGCACCTCAGTGGTGACGTCCTCCATGTGGAACTCGCGAATCAAGTGAGCTTTCTCAATCGAGCGGCGTTGTCGAATGTCCTGGATGAAGTTCCAACCTGGGGACACATTCTCCTGGATGCCAGAGGAACAGACTACATCGACCCCGACATCCTGGACATGATCCGCGACTTTCGAAATCGGACGGCTCCGGCTCGCGGTATCACGGTCAGCCTGCTCGGCTTTCAGAAGAAGTACGAATTCCAAGACGATATTCGGTTCATCGACTACTCCACCCGCGAAGTGCAGGAGGCCCTCACCCCTCAACAAGTGCTCGAGATTCTACGAGAAGGATATGAACGCTTTCGCAGCGGCCAGCGGTTGCACCGCGATCTTGGACGCCGAGGCAACGGACTGGCGACGCAACATCCCCTGGCGGTGATCCTCAGCTGTATCGACTCGAGATCACCCGTGGACCTCATCTTTGACGTCGGCATGGGCGACTTGTGCAGCGTCCGAGTTTCGGCGAACATCACGAGCCGAAAAGTGCTCGGGAGCATCGAATACGCCTGTGCCATCGCGGGAGCTAAACTGATCCTGGTGATGGGGCATACGCGCTGCAGCGCGGTCATGACGGCAATTGAGCTGGCGAGTTCCGACGCACCGGTGTTCGCAACGACGGGCTGCCAACATGTGGAGTACATTGTGAGTGACGTTCGGGAGTCGATTGATCCGGACGTGCTACGCGAGTTTTCCGCACTCCCGGATGAAGAGCGACAACTGGTCGCCAACCGCGTGGCTCGAGAAAACGTGCGGCGGACGGTCTCCAAGATCCGCAAGGAAAGTCAGACGATCGATAGGCTGGTTCAGCAAGGACAAGTATTGATCTTGGGAGCCCTCTACGACGTGGATACCCGCGAGATGGAATTTCTGGAAGATGATATGGTTTCATAAAGGTCCATGGATGCGAATCCCTTTCTGTCTGATGCTACTTGCCATTCTCGCGGGTATCGGTTCGTCGCCGGCTTCCGCCGAGGATATCTGGCCCGACTTGCCGGCAGCCAACAGCGCGGTTGAAATACCCGCGCAATCTTGGCCGTTGCGACCGGGACCACGGACTGTCAAGATTCTGATTCATTACCCTGGTGAAATGCTCTCGAGCGTCGGTCCCCAGACCGGAATTATGCTCAGTCTTCATAACTGGGGAGGCGTTGACTGTGTCGGCACGGCGGATCCTCAAACGCTGGCGGACCGGCTTGACGTCGTGGCGATCTGCGTCAATTACCTCCAAAGCGGCCGGCAAGATTCCATCGAAGGTCCTGAACCCTACGATCATGGATATCTTCAGGCCCTTGATGCCCTCCGCGCACTCTGGTTCGTCCGTAGCCGACTTCTGGAAAACAAAGTTTCCTTTGACTCCGGAAGGCTGTTCGCCACGGGGGGATCGGGAGGGGGAAATGTTTCCCTCATGGCGAATAAGCTAGCACCTCGAACGTTCGCCTGCATCATCGACCTTTGCGGCATGAAGAAGCTGAGTTCCGATGTCGCCTTTCACCTTCCGGGAGGCAGCCCACTGCATGCCCGGTGGAGTCGCGATCCGCAGAGTCCCTCGTATCTCCGGCCCGATGACCAGGATCTACGTTTCGTTGGGCATCCAGTCCATCTGCGGACGATGAAACGACTGGGCACATCGGCTCGCATCATCATCGTCCATGGCGTGGAAGACACGACTTGTCCGCTGGCCGATGCCCGGGAATTGGTCGCCAACTTGCAAAACGCGGGGCTGGCGGTCGAGCCACATTTTATCGGCCCAGATGACCTCGATGGCCGCGTCTTCACCAGTGCTGGTCATGCACTGGGGAACAGAACGGAGATCGTTTTCCATGTCGCGGAGAACTACTTGACTGCCGGTGGGAAGGGAAGTCTCGCGCGTCGCGAACCGACCGACTTTGATTTACGGGATCAGTTGGTACGTTACGAAACACCCGGTGGACAGTTTGTGATCTCCTACGCCCAGGGGTATCCCGTCGGCCGATTCGAGCCTGCCCAAGGGTCCCGGTCCACGACCAGCAGTTCACGTGTTCCGATGGTTGAGTAGAAATCCAGTTTTTCCAGGGTTCGGTCGCCACGACTGACGATTTCGATCACCAGATCGGGGCCACCACGCCAATGGGATCCGCAATCGATGGCCGCCGAGTGACGGAGGATCATCAGCAAGTCAGGAACGCGATAATTACTGGTCCAATCTTCCTGGCGATCGCTGAGATTGGCTCCCGCTAACGTTTTTCCCAGGCCTTGCCAATCCACCACGGATCGCAGGATCGCGGCAAGTTCCGTGACAAGTTCCTGATGCTCGTTATCCGCCATCGGTGACATCATGTAAACACCGTTCCACACCTCATCACGTCCGTCCAGACCATGAGCCTGTCGGTCCGCAATCAGCTTCGCCGCCATCGACTGGTCGTTAATCATCAGTGACATGAATAGGCCTTTCGAACCCTCCTGCAGACTCCCACAATATGGTGACGATGACATTTCCGCACGTTCCCCATTTCCGCATTACAACAATAACAGTCGGCGCGGCACGTGATTAATTCCGCTGTCCCATCGCCTTGGGAGTTGGAGTGGGTGGCGGGCGGACTCGGGACCATTCCACGTCCTGCCGTTCCCGTACAATTCGGAGTTGGTCAAGCAGGCTTTCGATCTTTTGGTGAACGTGCCAGCTCTGGCTGCAAACGAGAGCCCCAGCCGAATCGAGGGCCGCTATTTCTCCCGACCCACCCATCTCCAACCAACTCGATGAAGCCACGGTGTCCACAATCACGGAGATCAAGGGGCGAAAGTCGGACTCGAGCAGACCATCCTTCGGCCGCAACACGAGGTCCGCCACGGGGTAGACTCGAGTTATCAAGTGTTCCTCGACAACATCCTCCGTCGTGATGGAAATGGCACCGTGACGATACAACCAGGTCAGCGACACCGGCTCGAGTAGCCAAACCAAAGCATCACCCAAAGGTAGCTCCTTCGCGGACAACTCCACTTGCACGTCAGTCGGAATGGCCGCGTCCACCATGGCTTGTCGATCCAGTCGGAATGAGATGCCCGTATGTTGTCGGAGCAAGATCAAGGCTTCATTCAGGGGCGTTCCCTCCGCAATCTCAATGGTTACCGGCGTCCGCATCTGTTCGGAAATACGGCGATAGACCTCATCGTCAGGCGGAGCGGGAATGGCGGTCTGCCCGCCTGCGCTGCTGGAGACGGCCAGTACGATGCCGAGCATTATGGGCCAAGTAGCAAGGCCCCAAGTTCCCAGCCATCTCCCACACAACGTCCCATGACACTGAATCATTGCCTTCCCTTTCGCCTTCGGAAACACCGCTGCGAACGACGCGACATGCCAAATGACTTAGCACGTTTTCCCCATTTCACGACGCTCTTCCCGCAAGGTAGTAATCCCGAGGCTGGTCGTCAAATTTTTGTCGCCGGGACTATTGAGCTGGGAGGAGGGGCGATGGCGGTGGGACGGGAAGCGGTGCGTGCTCGGCGTTGTGCGCGAGGCGACGCCGGGCTTCGATGGCCGTTGCGGCGGCCGTGGCGGTGTCTGCAGCCAGAGCGGTCAAGTGCCCCATTTTCCGGCCCCGCCGCCACTGCTGCTTCCCGTAAAGATGTAACTTGACATTGGGAATGCCACAGGCTTCCTCCCAGACCGGTTCACCCTCGGCCCACAGGTCTCCCAGCAAGTTGACCATCGCGGCGGGACGCAGCTGCTCCACCGAACCGAGAGGGAGACCACAAACGGCGCGGACCTGTTGCTCGAATTGACAGGTTTGATGAGCATCGATGGTCAAGTGTCCCGAATTGTGCGGGCGCGGTGCGATTTCATTCACAAGCAGCTCACCCTGCTCCGTCAAGAAATACTCCATGCACATCACGCCGACCACGTCCAGTCGGCTCATCACGGAGCGAGCAATCTCGATTGCCTCGTCCGTGGTCCGAGCGGATAGATTGGCGGGGGCAATGGAGAGATCCAGGATATGGTTGCGGTGCGTGTTGGCAATCGGCGAATATGCATGCACGTCTCCGCGCAATCCTCGTGCCGCCACAACCGAAAGCTCAGCTTGGAAATTGACCCATTGCTCGAGCACGACAGCCTCGGAGCCCAGCTGGTCCCAAGCTTGCCGAGCCTCCTCGAGCGACGAGACGCGTCGCTGCCCCTTCCCATCGTACCCCCAGGCCGCCGTCTTCATGACGGCCGGCAGGCCGACAAGTTGAATGGCGGCCTCCAATTCATCTCGCGAGTGCACCGGCGCGAAGGGAGTCACCGGGAATCCGGCGTGATGCAGGAAGTTCTTTTCGCGGATTCGATGCTGAACGGTATGCAGGACCTGTCCACCGGGACGGATGGGGACCGAGCGGGCTGCACTTTCCACGGTCGCGCTGGGAACATTTTCAAACTCGAACGTGACGACGTCGACGCGTCGAGCAAACTCGGCAACGGCATCCAAGTCTTCGTACTCCGCCCGGATCTCGACATCGGCAACTTGGCCCGTCGGCGTGTCATCATCGGGAGACAGCACGTGAACTCGGTAACCCATGCGACGGGCGGCGATGGCGAACATCCGCCCCAATTGGCCACTTCCCAGGACGCCGATCACCGAGCCGGGATATATCACGGTGCTCATGTCAAGACATCCTCCAACACCTTCGCCGTCTGTGCTCGATGAAACTCGTGAAGTCGTTCCGCAAGCACCGGATTGGTTCGAGCCAGAATTCGGACCGCCAACAGGGCTGCGTTCTTTGCTCCGGCGTCGCCGATCGCCATCGTTCCCACCGGCACTCCACCCGGCATCTGGACGATGGACAGCAAGGAATCGAGCCCCTGGAGGGCGCGGCTCTGAACCGGAACTCCCAGCACCGGAAGGATGGTGTGCGAGGCGACCATGCCGGGCAAATGAGCCGCTCCGCCCGCTCCCGCAATCAGGACCTGCAGCCCCCGTTCCTCGGCGGATTGAGCGTACTGAAACATGAGTTCGGGAGTGCGATGTGCCGAGACCACTCGACATTCATGCGGGACCTCGAATTGGCCCAACATGTCGGACGCATGTTTCATGGTTGCCCAGTCGGACTTGCTCCCCATGATAACCCCAACCAAGGGTGATCGATCTCCGCAGTCCGGGGGAGTGCGGGTGTTGTCATTCTCCAAGTGCGGGGTCTCCCTGCTTGGTAAAGAGGCCGATTTGTCGCTAGTTGTCGCCATGGCTCACGCCGCACCCCACCTAACAACTAACGCCAGCATCCCAGGAGGGCCGTTTCCTCGGGAGCATGGGCCGTCGATGCTTAGATGTCGAGAGGCAGAAACTGACGAGCCTCTTGATCGTATCGCGAAAACAGTCCGCTTTCCACAAGGTAGAACAGACCGTGCAAGCGAAGTTCGCCTCTTTCTACGGCTCGACAGACCGACGGGTAACGTTGCAAGACGCGAAGCTGTTCAAGGACATGATCGCGCGTGCGGTGATTGACGGCTTCGCGCACGCTCACGCGCCGCACCAAGTCGCGTTCTCCAGCCAGGAGCGAATCGCTCTCATTTGTCAGCTCGTCGTCACGAGCCACGAAACAGAACGAGTGCCCGCAGACGACGATGTCGCGGACTTGAAGACGCTCGACCGCATAGTTGATGGCAGAGAGTTCACGGAATCTCGTGGCGTCGTCCCCCGGTACTTGACTGCCGGCCGTTCGCATAATGAGGGTGGGGCACATCGTACGTATGCGATTCAGTGGACGGTCGAGAGCATGGTCCGTGCAAGCGATCCAGAGGCTCTTGCCTTGACAGTCATTCCCCAAGGCGCGTGCCTGTTGTCGCAGCGACTGGAAGTCTGAATCCGTATCGTCGGGACGTGGACCTGGCATGTCAGGGAGCCCTTGATGGAGAGAAACAAGAGTGGAGAGTATCGGACGCGGTGAAAGGGACGAAATATCCGTCGGAGTGCCAGCGATGGCATTGATCATCTTCCAGTGCCATTAGGGTCAGCCATCCGTTAGTTACCAAATCTTGAACGTGTTGATGTTGGTGAATAACTCGTTGGATGGCCTCGCGCGGTGCTTCGATAACGACCAGTAGTCGCAATGGTTCGTGCTGGAATCGCTGACCGTCATGCAGGCATTGCCAGGGAAGGCCGGTCATGAGGTCACCTCCGTTTCCTTGCAGAATCCCCATCAGCCCGACCACGTTGTGAATCGCCTTGTTTCCGCTGCCGAACGCCTGGTTGTCCACGCTGGATGCGTAGTACTGCAGGTTGATCCAACTGGCGACGATCATCGGAGCGGTCATGATCAGTTCCAGCGTTTGCCCTTTCGGATCGCGCGTGGCATCGTAGCCATGAAGAAATGTCCGACCCTGCAGGTCGAGCCCGGCGGTTCGCGAGCGGGGAGCGACAATCAGGGCTGCATTCCCGGCCAAACCCCACTCAGGTCGCAACTCGGACCAGTCGCTTCGGCGACGGAACATGGCGAGGGGGTCCTGGTCTGGAAAGCGATTCGATCGTTCACCACGTGCCGGGGCACTCGCCGCTCGTATCCACCGCACGACTTGGGCGTATGACTCCCGATGCATGTCTGGTATTGACTGCATGTCGAGTAGTCGAATGTCGTCGGTCGCCGTGTTATGGACCGCCGGAACAAACCAGCAATCGTCGGGGATCTGAATTCCACGTTCCGCCAGCCCCATTCGAATTCGCGGATTGTTCAGCAGTGTCGCGGCGACTCGAGCATTCGGCTCACCCGAGTGCCCTCCGCAGGCACCACATTCCAAACTCGCCTTGTAAGGATTATTGACAACATCGGTGGCATGTCCGCAGATGACGACGATTCGAGCGAAGTCAGTGCAAAGCCCCAAGTTGCGTAGAAACCCCTCGGCCAATTCCACCCCGCGGGTCTCCGGCAGCTGATCATCTCCACACGAACGCAGGTCAAGTCCAAGGTTCTCGATACGGTTGGTCGTCGAGCGATCCCATAGGGGGCTCGTGATCGGGCGAGTGAACCGGAGAGAGTCCGTCAGCAACTTGATGAAGTACACAATCCCGAGAGACTCCACGAAGGAAAAACAGGTGGCGGCCGACGTTTGGAAAGTCTTCCACAGCTTCCGGGCTACTCGAGTCATCCTGCGCCCATCGCGTGCTTTCTCCCGCGTCGCCTCGTCCGCTCCACTCAACCCTTCCGCCACTCGGAAACTTGGCTGCAGCAGAACGGGGCATTGAGCGGAACCCTTCTCGTGTCCCAAGGAGACATATTCGAATGGCAGGCCGAAAAATCCCGCAAAGCCAAACGTTTCAATGTCATCGCTCTGTGCTTCGAGATGACGTCGGTACACTTCGGACCGAACGTCAATGCAGAAAACCATTTGAAGCTCGCGGCGGCCTTTCGCTCCCGGCCGGGGTGAATGCGAGGTCAATTTCGAGCAGAGATTGCGTCGATAGGCCATCTCCATCGAGACTTGAAAAAGATGACGAGCCAGAACTTCCTTGGAGGGTCGGGCAGTGGGAATCTGGCCGTAACAAGATAAGTCGTTGTTACTCGGAACGAGGCGATCCAGGAACCCTCCTTGCTGATCATGAGTTTGCGCCAGGGCGGCGTCGTAGGCCAAGCGGATGGCCAGCAAGCCCGCCAGATCGTCGTCCGCTGGGTGACCTTCCGCGGAATGGGCCGCTCGACGCCTCACATACGAAGCCCAACCCGGCACGGAATACAGCTGGCATAGCAAGAAAGACTTCCAGCACTCGGGAGGAATTCGCATCAGGGACAACAGATCCGCAATCGCTCGCTCCGGCGATGCGGGAAGTTGTCTGACCAGCTCGCGGAAACCGGAAAGTCCCAGTTGATCCATTCGCGAGCTGATGATGGATGCCTGACGCCAAGCCGAGAAGAGGGGAAGCCCTTTCCAAGGACTCGACCACATCGCCTGCCCTTCATCGTAATGAGCGGCGCAATGTCGAGTGACATCGTTCAGAATGTGGCTGGTCCAACTTCCCCCTTGCAGCTGGTCGAGTGCTTCGGCCACCGTGCGAAATGGACGCTCGTCGTTCGCATCAACTTCCTCGGAATCGTCAAGGAACTTGCGGAGTTCATCCAGTTGGATGCCTTCGTAGTAGTCCGGATAGTCTTGGCAAACCTGGAGATACCCTTCTTCGATGTCAAGTTCCGTCAGCTCGCCTTCTCGAAATCGAGCGCGAAAGTAGTCGATCGGCAGGAGAAGCTCGCAGTCCCGGAACTGACGAAGGTAGCTTCGGGCCTCGAGAAAGCGCAGATGGGAAAGTCCCACGAAAGGGTTGACGGCAACGTAATCCGTCAGAGGCCAGAGTGGCGGTACCACGGCGGCCACGTCGGTTAGGATTTGGGACAAGTCGGAGTGATTCGTGGTGGCAGGCTCGCAAGTCAAAGTCGTCATGAAAAAAATCCGTAGGGGGCAGGTGGTTACTTGATGCCGACAGTTCGATGCTTAGGGGGTCGGAGTGCTCAATCCCCAAAAGCGTGCCGTCAGTCGGCGAGCGGGGATGTCCAGATAGAAGCCATTGGCGGCGTGGACGTAGAGCGCCTGGAGGGAGGGGTGGCAAGTGGACGAGGAGGTCGCCGCCTGCAGAAGGAAAAGCCCGAGGAACCCGGAGGCAAGGAGCCCGAGAATCGCGGTATCCAACCAATTTGGTTGGCGCGGGGCGTGGGAGATCGACAGAGCCAACAGATGATCCATGATTTGGAAGGCCGCGAAATAGCCGCTCGCCACAACCATGGCTGCCAGCAAGCTTTGAAGAACCAGGGGCCGGCAGCCGGACGACATCGTGCTCCACAGCAAGTGGGTGAGGGCGATGGTCAGTACAACTCCCAGGACCGCGGCACCCGGTTTGGCCGTGAACGGAATTCCCAATAACCAGATTGCCCCGGCGGAAATTAGGAGGGCCGCGGACAGGGCGAGTGAGAGCGAGGCGAGCGGGTGGAGCCGCTTCGGGGAAAGCTGAAGGTTGGAGGGGAAATGGGCCGCCGCGTCCAGGACACTGCCGGAGGTGAGGAATGCGTGAGCTTTGTAGAGCGAGTGAGCGACAATGTGCAGCAGGGCCGCCGAGAACGCTCCCAGTCCGCACTGGAGCATCATGAACCCCATCTGGGCAATGGTGGAGTAGGCGAGCGAGCGTTTGATACTGGTCTGGGTCGTCATGATCACGGCCCCGAGCAGAGCGGTCAGAGCCCCCACGACGGCCAGCAGGTTCAGCGCCAAGGGAGAGAAGGAGATCAGGGGGCTGAGCCGGATCAGCAAGAAGCCTCCCGCATTGATGATTCCGGCGTGCATCAGGGCGGAGACGGGGGTGGGAGTCTCCATGGTGTCGGGTAGCCAGGAATGAAACGGAAACTGAGCGGACTTGGTCATGGCTCCCATGACGAAGCAGAGTGCGATCAGGCAGATCGGCCAGGAGCGATCGGTCGCGGTTTCCTGCATGGATTGGACGGCCACGAAGAGCGCCGGGTAGTCGAACGTTCCGAAGTGCAGAAAGGTGAGTAGTACGCCCATCCCCAAGGCGACGTCGCCGATTCGGCTGATAAGAAATTTCTTCCGTGCCGCCCAGATTGCCCAGGGGCGATCCGAGTAGTGAATGAGCAATTGGTGCAGTCCGTAGCTGGTCAGAATCCAGGCGACGATCGTCATGATCAGATTGCGGGAAATGACCAGCAGCAGGACGGCGCCGATCGTCATCAGCACCCACTTCAGAAAACGCCCCTGCTCGGCTTCCCCCGCCAGATAGCGACATGAGAAACAGGTAATGATCAGGCCGATGAAGCTGATCAACAGGGTCATGACCGCGGCGAGATGGTCGAAGTAGATGCCCCATGTCAGCGGGAAGGGAGGACCGATTTCCAACCAGGCGATATCCCAGGGCCCATTCCGGGCGAGGAACAGGGAGGCGGCCACCCCCCAGACCATGATCACGGCAAGGAGGGCCACGGCAACTCGGCGCGTGGCCGATAGGGACTGGTTCGCCCAGCGACTGGGGATCATTCCCGCTCCCAGAACGGCCAAGGGGGGGATGGATAAGAGCAGCGACTGCCACGCGGTGAGCATAAGTGGTCTCGAGTGAGGGCCTGGACACACAAGCGACAATAATAACGCGAATTGTAAAACACGATACAAATGTCGTCAATTGGCATTCGTGAAAATTAGCGTAAATTGCCGGCGAGGGAAGTACCCGCTGTCGCCCCCCCGTTGGGCCAGTGACTCACGATTGTTTGGCCCGATGAATGAAGTAGAATGTGGGGGGGAAATCGAAGAGGATGAGTGGCCAAGGCGACAGCGATTCGCTCGCTGGAGCGGAGTTTCCAGGCATCGAGGAGTTGAGATTGCGATGGGGAAAAAGTCGCCGGCGAAAAGGGGGACGCCAGCCAGAAGCCGGGTTGCTAGTAGC